>JADLEA010000094.1 GCA_020846365.1 Bacteroidota bacterium | reverse complement strand
GTCGTTATCCGTAGTTCATGACCTGACTTCTTTGAGCCTTGAACAATGAGCACAAAGGACAACCCACAGAGCGAGAAACTCCTGAGCGGATTCCCTCCGGCCACTCCCGAAGCATGGCGTGCTGCCGCGGAGAAACTGCTCAAGGGAGCGCCGTTTGAAAAGAAACTGATCACCCGGACGCACGAGGGGATCGACCTGCAACCCATATTCACAGAGTCCAGCCGGAGCGGGGTATCAAAAGAAGCCCCGGACCCGGGGCTTCCCGGATCATATCCGTACCGCCGCGGGTCCAGGGCTCCGGTCCAGCCGCCTCAACCCTGGCTCGTGGCGCAGGAATTGCCGTACCCGACGTATGAAGAGCTTCATGCCGCATTGAAGCACGATCTGGAGCGCGGGCAGAATGCCGTGGTTCTCTCGCTTGACCGGGCCTCCCAGCTGGGTCATGATCCCGATCAGGCGGACGCATCGCATGTCGGTTGCGGGGGCGTTTCGATTGCTTCCATTGCCGGGTTCGGCAAGGCGCTGGACGGCATTGATCTTTCGCAGTTCCCGCTGCTTGTCGAGGCGGGGACCGCCGGTCCGCTCTTTCTGGCGATCGCTGCCGCTCATGCACGGAGGAAGAAGATTCCCACGGACGCACTGCGCGGTTGTATCGGAAGCGATCCTCTCGGCACACTCGTGAGGGAGGGAAACCTGCCGAAGCCCCTCGAAGTGTTCTACGATGAAATGGCGGTTGCTGCCGAGTGGGCGGAAAAGAACGCCTCCCGGATATGTACCATAGCCGTCTCCACACGCATGTATGCCTCGGGAGGAGCTTCGGCCGTCGAGGAACTGGCAGCTGCGATTGGGACCGGAGCGGAATATGTGCGTTCTCTTGTCCAACGCGGAGTTCCTCCGGACGCTGCCATCCGGCAAGTCTGGTTCTCCTTCAGCATCGGACCTCACTTCTTCATGGAGATTGCCAAACTCCGGGCCGCGCGCATGCTCTGGGCAAATGTGGCGTCCGCCTTCGGAGCTCCGGCCGAAGCGGGTGCGATGAATATGCATGTCCGGACTTCTGAATTCGACGTAACGCGCATTGATCCCTATGTCAACATGCTCCGGTCCACCACCGAGGCGCTGTCGGGTGCGATCGGCGGATGCCAGAGCATGCATGTCGGCTTCTTCGATGAGGCGATTCGTCTTCCCGACGAGTTTTCCCGCCGGATAGCCCGGAACGTGCAGATCATTCTGCAGTCAGAATCCCTCATTCACCGTGTGGTGGATCCTGCCGGGGGGTCCTGGTTTGTGGAATGGCTTACGGAGACTGTTGCAGAGAAGGCCTGGAAACTGTTTCAGGAAATCGAGAAGCAGGGGGGGATGTCTGCCTCGCTTCGCAAGGGTCACCTGCAGGAGATCGTTGCCGCCACGTCCGCCCGCCGCGACGATGCGCTGGCGCATCGCAAGGATGTCATGGTCGGGGTTACCACGTATGCCCATCCGGCGGAAATCCCGCTGGAAGACCGTCCTGAGGATCTGGACTCCGTTCGCACGCGCAGAGCTGAGACGCTCAAGCGATTGCGCACGGTGCCGGAACGCGCAGCCGAGCCCGCCGTGCGCGAGCGGCTCTCGAGGATTCTGGAGACAGGCAGGGATTCGATCATGAACGCGCTGATTGATGCGGCGGCTCAGGGCGCGACGATCGGGGAGATGCACCGGGCATGGCGATCCCGGCGGCAAGGCGATCCCGTCAGTGCAAAGCCGATCTCGCCGCACAGGCGTTCGTCCGCGTTTGAAGTGTTGCGGGCCGCATCTCATGCGTACAGCCGCCGGACCGGACACGCACCCGAAGTGTTTCTTGCCACGATGGGACCGGTCGCACAATACAAAGCCAGGGCCGATTTTTCCGCCGGCTTCGTTTCTGCCGCCGGGTGCGTTGCCCGGATGGGAACCGGGTATGCCACTCCGGAAGAGGCCGTTGCAGCCGCTCTGGAATCCGGTGCGCGCGCGCTGGTGATCTGTTCAACGGACGAAACCTATCCGTCCCTCGTTCCGGCAATCTGTGCTCTCGTCAAGTCGCGCCCTGCACCGCCGATGATTGTCCTCGCCGGGTATCCTCAGGACCACGTCGAATCGTTCAAGCGGGCTGGAGTGGAGGAGTTCATCCATCTGCGCGCGAACGCCCTGGCGGTCCTCCAACACATGCTCCAGCGCATGGAGGTGATCGCATGACGACGCTGCCCGATTTCACAAAGCTGCATCCGCGTTTCGGCGCGAAAAGCGGAGACCGTGTAAAGCGTGATGCGCATTTGGCCGGCACAGCAGCGGAGGCGGAAGCGCTCTGGGAGACCATGGAACAGATCCCCGTCCGTCCATTCTATACGGCGGGGGATCTGGCGACACTGGAACACCTCCATTTCACAGCCGGCATCCCGCCGTTCCTGAGGGGCCCGTATGCGACCATGTACGTCACGCAGCCGTGGACCGTCCGGCAGTATGCGGGATTTTCCACGGCGGAAGAGAGCAACGCGTTTTACCGGCGCAATCTCGCCGCGGGCCAGAAGGGACTGTCGATCGCTTTCGACCTCGCCACGCATCGCGGATACGATTCGGATCATCCCCGTGTAGTCGGAGATGTGGGGAAGGCCGGGGTGGCGGTGGATTCGATCCTGGACATGAAGATTCTTTTTGACGGCATACCGCTCGACCGGATGTCGGTGTCCATGACCATGAACGGAGCGGTGCTCCCGATCATGGCTTTCTACATTGTGGCGGCCGAAGAGCAGGGAGTGCGTCTGGATCAGCTGGCGGGAACGATCCAGAACGACATTCTCAAAGAGTACATGGTGCGGAACACGTATATCTATCCGCCGGCCGCATCGATGCGCATCATTGCCGATATCTTTGCGTTTACCTCTCAGAAGATGCCGAAGTTCAACTGCATCAGCATCTCCGGGTATCATATGCAGGAAGCGGGAGCGACGGCGGATCTGGAACTGGCGTACACGCTCGCGGACGGACTCGAGTACGTGCGCACGGGTCTGAAGGCGGGCATTGAAATCGACGCCTTCGCTCCCCGGCTGTCGTTCTTTTGGGCGATCGGGATGAATTACTTCATGGAGATTGCGAAGCTCCGTGCAGCTCGCGTGCTATGGGCGAAGCTGATGCACCAGTTTCACCCGCGTGACCCCAAATCCATGGCGCTCCGGACGCACTCCCAGACGTCGGGGTGGAGCCTGACCGAACAGGATCCGTACAACAATGTCGCCCGGACCTGCGTCGAGGCCATGGCGGCCGCGCTCGGCCACACGCAGTCCCTCCACACGAATTCTCTGGATGAGGCCATCGCGCTGCCCACCGACTTCTCTGCGCGTATCGCGAGGAACACACAGCTGTATCTGCAGGAGGAGACCGGCATCTGCCGTGTGATCGATCCCTGGGGCGGGTCGTACTACGTCGAGGCCCTTACGGGGGCGTTGATGCGGAGGGCCTGGAGTCACATTGAAGAAATCGAGTCCCTGGGCGGCATGGCAAAGGCGATTGAGACGGGGCTTCCGAAAATGCGGATCGAGGAAGCGGCAGCCCGGCGTCAGGCGCGGATAGATTCCGGGAGCGATACCATCGTGGGGCTCAACAAATATCAGCTTGCCAAAGAAGACCCGATTGAGATTCTTGAAGTGGACAACACCGCCGTTCGGGAGGCGCAGATGCGGCGGCTGGCGGAGCTTCGCGGGTCACGGGACGAAGCGCAGGTGAAGGCGGCGTTGGGAGCCCTGACGCAATCGGCAGCGAACGGTTCGGGAAACCTCCTCGAACTTGCCGTGAACGCAGCCCGGCTGCGCGCAACCCTCGGAGAAATCTCCTCCGCACTGGAACAGGTGTGGGGGCGACATACCGCAGTCGTAAAAACAATCTCAGGCGTGTACAGCCGCGAGTTTGCCGTGAAAGATGAAGTGCTGGAAGTGCGCGCGCTGGCGGATGCCTTCGCAAAGAAGGAAGGCCGCCGGCCGAGAATCCTGATCGCGAAAATGGGGCAGGACGGTCACGATCGGGGTGCCAAAGTGATTGCCACGGCGTTTGCCGATCTTGGCTTTGATGTCGATGTCGGTCCGCTCTTCCAGACACCGGAAGAAACAGCCCGCCAGGCAGTGGAAAACGATGTTCATTTCGTCGGGATGAGTTCCCTCGCCGGAGGACACAAGACACTCCTGCCGCAACTGGTGGACGCCCTCCGGGCTCTCGGCCGTGAAGACATCCTCGTCGTGGTGGGCGGCGTGATCCCGGCGCAGGACTACGAGTACCTGCGTGAGCACGGAGCAATTGCGATCTTCGGACCGGGCACGGTAATCCCGCTGGCAGCCCGCAAGATGCTGGAAGAACTCCAACACAGGTTGCACTGAATGAAAAAGGAACGGCGCAAACCCGACTGGGCGGAACCCGGACTTCCCGGGACGTTTGCGTCTTCCGTGATTAAGGGGGTCGAGGGTGGACACGACGGGGTTCCGGGAAGTTCCTCCGGTCCGGCACCTGGCACGCCGGTGTCGCGCAGACGGCGACTGAACGCGGACGAGTATGTCCGTGGCGTGCGCGGGGGAGACCGGACCATCCTGGCCCGTGCCATCACGCTCATCGAAAGCAACGCACCGGGCCACAGTGCGCTTGCGCAGGAGGTCCTGACCGAGCTCCTTCCGCTCACGGGGAACTCTGTGCGCATCGGCATCACGGGCGTTCCCGGCGCGGGGAAGAGCACGTTCATCGAGGCGCTCGGACTCCATCTGACGCACTCAGGGCATCGCGTGGCGGTTCTGGCCATCGATCCGAGCAGCACCCTGACGCGGGGAAGCGTGCTGGGTGACAAGACGCGCATGGAGAAGCTCGCAAGAGACCCGCGCTGTTTTATCCGTCCCTCCCCATCCGGGGGGACGCTCGGGGGCGTGGCGCGCAAAACGCGGGAGTCGATGCTGCTTTGCGAGGCGGCCGGGTATGATGTCGTGATTGTGGAAACAGTAGGCGTGGGTCAAAGCGAAATCACCGTGCGGTCGATGGTGGATTTCTTCCTCCTCCTCCTTATTACGGGGGCGGGGGATGAACTGCAGGGCATCAAGAAGGGGGTCATGGAGCTGGCGGACGCCGTCATCATTAACAAAGCGGATGGAGAAAACAAGCTTCGCGCCGAGGCCACACGAAGTGAATTTGCTCACGCCCTCCACTACCTCGCGCCCGCAACGCAAGGGTGGACAACCCCCGCGCTCACCTGCTCCGCGATCACCGGGGAGGGTGTCGCACAGGTGTGGGAGAGCGTGATCGCGTTCCGCGACCAGACCCGTACGAGCGGCGCCTTCATGGACCGGCGGCGGGCCCAGATGCTCGAGTGGGTGCACAGTATGGTGGACGAGCACCTGCGCTCACTGTTCTACGCGGATCCCGGGATCGTCGAACTGCTCCCCCGGCTGGAACACGAGCTCACAACCGGAAGCCTGACCGCCGCGTCGGCGGTCAGGAAGCTGATCAGTACATTCGAACAACGACTGCAACGGAACCAGAAATGAAACCGACACACATCGAACACATCGGCATCGCGGTGAAGGATCTCAAGGCCGCCATCGCGCTCTACGAGCGCTTGCTGGGTACGCCCTGTTACGCGGTGGAAGAAGTCGTCGACCAGAAAGTCCGGACGGCATTCTTCAAAGTAGGCGAAACGAAAATCGAACTCCTGGAATCCACTGCGCCGGACGGCCCCATCGGCAAGTTCATCGAGAAAAAGGGGGAAGGCATCCATCATCTCGCATTTGCGGTGGACGACCTCCCCGGCGCACTCCGGCACATGCAAGAGGGCGGGATGCAGCTGATCGACGCCCAGCCGAGGAAGGGAGCGGAGGGATTGCAGATTGCTTTTCTGCATCCAAAGTCAACGGGTGGCGTGCTCACGGAACTCTGTTCCCACCACTGAGCATGTATTTCTCACGACAAGGAAAAGGTCATGCAGACGGTCAGTGATAAACTCAGGCTCCTGAAGGAGAAGAACGCCCATGTCAATCTGGGCGGCGGGGTGCAGCGCCTCGAAGCCCAGCACAAAGCGGGCAAAATGACGGCGCACGAGCGGCTCCATTTGCTCTACGACAACGGTTTCTATGATGAACTCTTCCGCTTCGTCCAGCATCACTCCACGTCGTTCGGCATGGCCGGGCGGGACCTTCCGGCGGACGGCGTCGTCACCGGATTGGGGGCGATCCGCGGACGACTCGTGTACACGTCTTCGCAGGATTTCACCGTGATGGGGGGAAGCGTGGGGCTGAAACACGCGTGGAAGATCTGCGAGATGATGAGCATGGCACTCAAGGCGGGCGCGCCTTACGTTGCGATCAATGACTCCGGGGGGGCGCGGATCCAGGAAGGCGTGGATTCGCTCCAGGGATACGGACGGATCTTCTACTTCAACACCCTCCTCTCGGGCGTCGTGCCGCAGATCTCGGTCATCGCCGGACCCTGCGCCGGAGGCGCCGCGTACTCGCCGGCACTCATGGACTTTATTGTCATGGTCAAGGGAACCGGGCAGATGTTCATTGCCGGACCGGAAGTCATCAAGGAAGCCACCGGCGAGACGATTACCGCGGAGGAGCTGGGAGGGGCGTATGCACAGGCGGCGCAAAGCGGGAACGTGCACTTCATCGCCCGCGACGATGCCGATGCCATCGAGATCGTGCAGAACCTGTTGAGCTATCTACCCAACAATAATACCGAAGACCCGCCGTTCCACGGAACCGGCGACCTCACGATGATCGAGGACGAAGGATTGAACAAGATCGTGCCCGATGATCCGCGGGATCCCTACAACATGATGGATATTCTCCTGTCGGTGTTCGATCCGGGGACGATCTTCGAGGTGCACAGTCACTACGCCAAGAACATGATTGTGTGTTTCGCGCGCATGAACGGCCGCGTCGTCGGGGTGGTGGCCAACCAGCCCGCCGAGAAGTTCGGCGCCATCGACATTGATGCCTCCGACAAGGCATCCAGGTTCATCCGGTTCTGCAATGCCTTCAACATCCCCCTGATAAGCTTTGTGGATGTGCCGGGGTTCCTTCCCGGCGTGGAGCAGGAGTTCGGCGGCATCATCCGGCACGGCGCCAAGATGCTCTTCTCTTTCTCCGCAGCGACGGTGCCGAAGATCTCCGTCGTGATCAGGAAGGCGTACGGCGGGGCGTATCTGGCGATGTGCGCAAAAGCGCTCGGCGCAGACCGCGTTGCGGCGTGGCCGACCGCCGAAATTGCGGTCATGGGGGCGGAAGGCGCGGTCAACGTGCTCTACCGGAACGAGATCAAGACCGCGTCGGATCCCCGGGGGCGCCGCCGCGAGCTCATCGACGAATACACGCTGCAGTTCTCCAATCCCTATCAGGCCGCGGCCCAGGGGATGGTGGATGCGGTCATCGAGCCGATGAAGACGCGGTCGTACATCTCGGTGGCGCTGGAATCGCTTCGGACTAAACGTGACCATCGGCCGCAGAAGAAGCACGGCCTCATCCCCCTCTAAGAAAGAAGGAACCGCCGCATGGAACAGAATCTCATCGAGGCCGTCCTT
>JADLEA010000093.1 GCA_020846365.1 Bacteroidota bacterium | reverse complement strand
TGCCAGGAATGTTGACGCCGGAGCTGCGCCTTCGATATTGGTGATGGGCGACATTTGGATGCACGAGTTGTACGCCCATTCGTCCATGGCTTCGATTCTCTTTTCCATGCTGCGGACTTTCACATCCCATCCGTCAGATGTCGACGGGATGATATAGTGGAACGTCCACTCTTCGGAGCGGCCCAGCGTATCTGTATCCCATGACCTGACCCATCGGAGCGAGCGTTCAGAGGGGAGGGTAGCGGCCATCGCCATTGCGGAGTCGACAACTGCCTCCCATGCCATGGGCTCAAACGTCATCAGGGGGATGGTGACACCCGTGACATTGGCGCCGCTCACGGTGATGGAGTCTCCCTGGCCGACTGCATCGCCTTTACCCGGATCGATATCACCGTCGCCGTTTTCATCTTTGGCTGCGATCGGGAAATACCCGCCGTCCGCGACGTAGGGGATGGTGAATGCCCCTGACGCGTCGGCAACGGATCCCATGACGAACACCGGATCATCATTGCCGATTGAGATTGTGGAGAGGACGACGAGAGATCCTCCCGGGTCGAAACTCGTCGAGCCGGCCGTCACGGTGCCTCTTACTGCGGCGGACGGGAACGACGATCCTGTGGTGAAGTAGAAGACAAACGGGGCCGCGAGTGTGGACGCGTCCTGTCCCTTTGCATAGCTCACGCAGAAGAAGTATGCGGGTCCGGCGCTCAGAGTCACCGGAATGGTGATGGTGCGTTTATCCGGACTGTATACCGGGCTGCCCGAGATCTGTACGTTCGAAAACAGGCTCTTGCCAAGATCCAGCCCCCGGACGGTGTCCAGTGCTGAACTGAATGTGATGCTGATCGTCGAGCCCAACGGAACATTTGTTGAGAGGTCGACGGGCGAAGTACCTGTAATGGTGAGTTGCCCAAAAGCGAACGTCGTGGAGAATGCAGCTACGACGAGTAGCGAGAAGATCTGTTTCATATGTGCCCAATCGTTTGGTGGTGGATGTACGATCCCCTTCACGCCACACTATTGAGCAAACAGCTTGCCAGCGCAGACCTGTGAATGGAGTTGAAATGAAGTCGAAAAGACGGGTGTTTGAGGGGAGAGGCTCACCGATGTGTATACTATTGGCCACCTGTCGCTTTACCGCTCAATTCAGGCAGCCGTTGCGTACGGAAAGGTAAGACTGGGAGGAGTTTTCGCCGGAGCGGGCGTTTCGGGGGAAGCCCTACATTGCGTTCACAGCCGATTTCCCGGCAGGGCGGGACTACTCTGAATCCTTTTCGAGCTTTTCCAGCTCATCCTCCACTCGGGATTCAAGCTGGTCCTGGAAGTCGTAGTCATCAAACTCGTCGACCATCTCGAATGCGTTTCGGGCTTCCTCCTTTTTGCCCAGGCGGGCATACGCCTGTCCGAGCGTGAAGTACCCGTGGGGGATCACCCATGTCTCACGCTCTGGCCTGAGCGGGAACAGGCGCCGGGAAACCTCTTCGATCTCCTGATACTGTTCTTGATCGAGGCGGGTCTGCATCATGCCCAGCAAGGCGCGGGACTGAACTTCGGGGTCGGTGCTTGAGGCATCAATGGCGCGGGCGAAGAGCTGCAGGGCAGCGTCATAGTGCTTGTTGTTCTGTTCGTTCCCGGCGCGTATGACCAAACCTTCGGCCTCCGAGATAGGGTGCTTCAGGTGGTATTGTGCTCTCCGGTAGTAGTAGGCGTCTCTCGGCCGGGTGACGTCGTTACTGTTTCTGACCTGCCGGAAGGCCGCTAGGGCACCTTCCCGGTCGCCTCCGAGTTCATGAGCTACGCCGATGCGGTACCAGGTCCAGTTCCAGACACGCTCAGGGTTTCGGAGCGAATCCACGTAGAGCGCGTAGTACCTGCGAGATTCCGTGAACTCATTCCGGGAGTAGTGAATGCTCCCCAGTGTGCTATAGGCGATGTCTTCGACATAGTGAATCGGTCTTCTGGCATTCTGCCGCACGGCCTTGAGCGCGTCTGCCATGGCTTCGTCGGAGCGGCCGGTGCGCTGGAGCCAGCTGGCGCGGAGAATGAGGAAGAGGGTATTCTCAGGGTACTCGGCACAGAGTTCATTGAGGTACCGGAAGGCCTCTTCACGGCGATGCTCGGTGAAAAGGAACTGGGAGAGATAGAGACGCGCCTCGTTTCGCGTGTACACCCCCCGTTCCGCGGCAGTCTTCAACATCTGCAGGCCTCCCTCGAGATCCGGAGTGATGCCGAGGAGTTTCATCATCCAGTGGAGCGATCGCGGGGCTTTGGCGACAAGGTAACGGAAGAGGCCGAATCCCATGTGCGCATCGTACAGATCCGGTTTCTCATCAACCGCTTCTTCGAGATACACATACCCTCTGCGCCCCTCGGTGACGGCCTTGACCAGCGATCCCTCGGTCTGCCACATCATGCCGCGATACCCGTAGATGCCTCCGAGATAGAATTTTGCGATTGCGTCGTCGCTGTTGTTATCCAGCAGCTGTTCGCACACGGCGATGACGTGCTCAGACTGCTTCATGAAGGCATCGAACTGGTCCCGATCGCGTTCCAGTGCGTAGAGAGAGAAGTGAACGATGGACTTGAAGAAGTACCCCCGGGGATCACCGGGAGCCATGCGGGAAACGGAGTCAAAGTGCTGGATAGCCGCGTCGGTCTCGAGGCGATAGAACCGGTCAATGCCCCGGTTGGTGATTTCATGCACCGCCCGCCAGTCAACGGGTTTTGAGTCACGTGCCCCCGACTGTGCAGGCGCCGGAGATATGCCCAGTATGATCAGGGCCGGCAGGCACCGCACCATGTGCCGCAGTTTCCATTCGCTCATAAAGACCGTTCTCCTCTGGCTGGGGATGCACACAATCTACGTGAATTCCGGCTTGAAAGAAAGGCACGATCGACTAGAAACTCAGCTGAGGCATCCAGGCGGAGTAAGCGGGGAGAGTCTTGTCAGGGGCAGTGGGTTACGCTGCGCGCCGGCGACGGCCGCGGGGAGTGGGAACGTACGACGACACGGTCGCGTGATAGCTTTCCATGAGCTGCGAGAGCACCGTTCCCCATGATTGCATCTGCGCCCGCAGCAGGCCGCGCTCAGCCATGGCGCAACGGAGCGACGGATCGGCGATCAAGTGCGAAACCCGGTCCGCGAAATGGCGGGGGTCTTTCGGCCGGGCGAGGAAACCCGACACGCCATCCTGAATCAGGTCTACTGCCCCTCCCGTGTGCGCGCAGACCGGTACCAGTCCCGATGCCATGGCTTCGAGAATGACGTTGCCGAAGGTCTCAGTTGTGGACGGGAAAACGAAGATGTCGGCCGACGCGAAAGCGGTTGCCAGTGCTTTGCCACCCAGCTGGCCGAGGAACACGGCATCGGGGAGCATTGTCCGGATCTCAGCCCTGGCGGGCCCATCGCCGGCCAGCACCAAAGCCGCGTCCGGATGTTGCTCACGCAACATGCTCCACGCCTCCACAAGCGTGCGCAGATCCTTCTCCCACACAAGCCGGCCCGCGTAAAACAACACCGTCTTTGCGGTCAGGCCCAGCTCCAGGCGCCATTCAGGCGAGCGAAAGCGCGGGTCGAAGATCTTTGTGTCAACGCCGTGAGGCAGCCACTCCAGGTTGTGGATCCCCTGCAATTCGAGTTCTTGCAGGATCGGTCGGGAGGGGACAAAGGTACGTGTGCAGGAATTGTAGAGTCCGCGAAGGTAGTTCCATCCGCACGGCTCCAGTGCCATCAACCGATAGTATCGTGCGTAGCTGGGGAAGTGGGTATGATAGGTAGCGACGACGGGGATACCAAAGCGCCGGCCATAATGCGCTGCCGCACATCCGAGTGAACAGGGGCTGTTGATGTGAATAAGCGTGGGAGAGAACTGGCGCATCTGCTGCTCAAAGGACTTCCACCCCGGAAGTGCCAACCGGTAATCCGTATACAAGGGGAACTGCACGGAAGGCACCCGGTGCATGGGCACTGTCTGCAGGTGCTTTTCGGGGATGATCGTCGAGAAGCATTCGCATGGCGTGCCGACGAGGTTCAGATGATCAAGCAGCTTGTAGAGAACACGCGTCACGCCGTCGTGTCCCGGCTTCATGGTTCCGTTGAAGAGGGCAAGGCGTACTTCGGTGGTGTTCCTGTGTTCCGGTTCGACCCTCACCTTCCGCATCATGGCTGCCTCTCCCAGACGTGAGCGTTCCACTAGTGTATACGGAGAAAGGACCGTGAGGTTGTCCGTAAATTCCGCGATTGCGGGCGCGTCTGTTGCGAATGAGAGTTGGAAATAGTACATTCTGCGGTTCCACCTAACCCACCCATGACCTGCAAAAATCACAGAGGTTGCCATGAATAAGCAAGGCTGGATCAGCTTTATTGCCGTGTTGGTCTTTTTTGAGGTGATGAGCTTTCTGGTGGACGGTCTTCTCCTGGGGTCTACCTATGAATCGCTGCAACATCTCTGGCGGCCCGACATGATGTCGCTCATGTGGGTCTTTCACGTCATGATGGTCATCGGAGCATTCTTCTTCGTTCTGGTCTTTTCGCGCGGCTACGAGGGGAAAGGGATCATGGAAGGGGTCCGCTACGGCTTCTACCTCGGCGTATGGATGGGAGTCTCGTACGCATACGGCACGTACGCCATGATCGCCATCCCGTACTCGCTTGCCATCACATGGTTCTTCTCCACTCTGATCCAGTATATCCTGGCCGGCGTGATTGCCGCGGCAATCTTTGGCAAGAAGGCCATTGTCGCTCGCGTAACTCCCACGTGACACGGATAGCTGCCGAAGTGCCGTGCGGCTGGCCCCTCCCGCGATCTCGCGAGAGAAGGCGTCAATGAATGCTTGTGTAACGGTGAGAAAGGGTGATTATGCGCTTCCTCCTGGTCATCTTCCTGCTTCTTTCGCCCGCAGTGTTTGCGCAACACACGGACTCAGGACTCACTGCGCCGGCGTACGGGACCTTTGCCTTCTCGCAGGAAGTGCGTTTGGCTGGCAGGCCGGGCGACGTCTTCGATGCCATCACAGGTGACATTTCGGGTTGGTGGGATCAT
>JADLEA010000092.1 GCA_020846365.1 Bacteroidota bacterium | reverse complement strand
CTTTCACCTCGAATGCCATCTGCTGGGCTTCGTGCGCGAAATCGGTCTCCCGCGCATTGTATGTGAAGTCGCGTGAGCGATCGTAGAGTTCGTTTCTGGTCTGGCTGCTGACGGCGATCTTCATGGAAATGTGCGCGAGCTTGAGCTCCCGCGAGTCACGGGCATGCACCTTAATAATGTGCAATCCGTACGGAGTCTGGATAGGCCCGACGATCTGCCCGGGCCGTGCGGCATAGGCCGCCTTCTCGAACTCCGGCACCATGCGGTTCTTGCCGAACCAGCCCAGGTCACCACCCCGTTGTGCGGAACCGGCGTCCTTTGAGTACTGGCGGGCCAGGGCTCCAAAATCCTTTCCTGCCTGGGCCTCTTTGACGATCGTTCTGGCAAGCGCGCGCGTCCCCGCAGTATCTTCGCCCGCCTCAAACGAAAGAAGAATGTGGCTTGCGTGAATGTAGACTTCCGTCCCTTCACGCTCATCCAGAACCTTCAGAAGGTGGAAACCTTCCTGATCCTCGATCGGACCCACGACATCGCCCTTGGCCGCCGAGAAGACCGGACCTTCCAGTGCAGCAGAAAGTTCCCCGTGTTTGAAGAACGCCCCGCTGTCCGGCTTGTCCGAATACGAATTCACGAGCTGAATGAAATCCGCCCCCTGCCGGGCCTTCGCGGCCGCGTCTGCAATGTCCTCCCGTTGCATCGAGGAATCGCTCGCCGAGGGACGCTCCAGGAAGAGCACGTACTGCAGCTTCCTTGTCTCTTCCACGCGGTACTGGTCCAGATGCTCGTCATAGTACGCCTTGATATCGGCATCGGTGACCTGGACGCCCGAATCCGGCACAAGCTGTGCAGCATCGAACGGCGCGTACAGCGCGGAGAATTGCCGGCTCTGGTCTGCGTAGCGTTGCCGGATCTCTCCTTCCGTTACGCGGACGGACGCGAGGATGACGCTCTGGAGTTTTTCCTGCTGGCGCCGCTGGCGAAGGGTGGCTTCGTATTCCTTCAGCCACTTGGATCCGAATTCGGGATCGTTGCCCTCCGGGTCGCGGACAAACTGGTTGGGCGAACTCAGAAACTGGTCGTACACGTCGCGGCGGAACTGCCCGGTGGAATCGATGAAGTTGCTGCGCAAGTCGTCCGGCGGGTTTTCGCCGCGGACCCATTCCACCAGCTCCTGGTCCGTGACGTTGATCCCAAGCCGGTGTACCTCTTCTTCAACAAGCTGCTGGGTGACGAAGTTTTCCCAAACCTGTTCACGGATCTGAGCGAGCTGGGTCTCGTCGGGCTCCGTCCCGGTTTGGGCTTTCTGTGCATCGGTGTATCTTTTCACCAGGTCGGAAAATTCTCTGTACGTAATCTTGATTCCGTTCACGGTTCCGACAACGTCCGATCCCCCCCCGCGCGTGCCCAGATAGTCCATCCCCCATTCGAAGACGATGGTGATGACAAAGGCGATGAGAAGACCAAACAGGATTACCGGCATGCTGTCACGCATGCGTGTCATGATAGGCATAGGGTGAAACGACCTCCTTGAACCGAATTTTCAGGTGATATGAAGTAAAATATACTCCATGTGCGCCGGAAAAGCAATCATTTTTATTGACTTTTCGGCACGTTGGACGTATATTTATGAGCTTCTTTATGAGTCCCCGAATGCCTGACCCCGGAGGTTTGCATTGCGTAAGTACAGAACTAGACTGATCGTCATTCTTGCGGCCGTCGGCCTCTCCCTGTATTTCCTTTACCCCACATACAGAGACTATGAATTGCACAAGGAAGCCGCACAGCTGAGCGGTGCGGATAGCGTGCAGTTCATCGAACAGAACGATGCCGAGATCCGTGAGAATCGCGCGAAACGGATTAAGCTGGGCTTGGACCTCCAGGGAGGAATGCGCGTCGTCCTGGAAGTCAACGTCCTCAAACTGATTGAGGACCTTGCCAAGAACAAGGACGACGTGTTCGCGCAGATTATGACCGAAGTGCGCGAAGAATCCCGGCGCTCCGAAGAATCCCCGGTCCTCATCCTGCGCCGCAAGTTCGAAGAACGGCAGATCCGGATGAGCCGCTACTACGGAAATCTGCGCGACGACAACGACAAGGTGACCTCGACCCTGGATGACGAAGCCACAAAGGCCATCGACAGGGCAATTGAGATCGTCGGGAATCGGGTGAACCAGTACGGCGTCTCCGAACCCTCCATTCAGAAGCTTGGGAGTTCCAGAATCAATGTGGACCTCCCCGGCGTCAGCAAGGAAGCGGAAGTCCGGCAGCTCCTTCAGGGTACGGCGCTCCTTGAGTTCAAGCTGCTGAAAGACCCGGAGGTCGCCTACCGTATTATGGAAGGAATCGATCAGGCGATCGCCGCAACCACTGTCGACAGCACGGACACCACCGCGCTGGCGGCGCTCGGCGACACCACGAAGATCGAGACCCCCGAAGGAGAGATGTCCTCGGCGGAGTTTGCCAAGAAGCATCCGTTCTTCACCGTCGCGCTGGTCAATCCTCAGTACCCCGGCGAGGCCATGGTGGCGGAAGATAACCGCGACAAGATCCGGCGCTGGCTGGAGAGCGAACAGGTCACCCGTTCCGTCCCCAATGACGTCCAGTTTGTCTGGAGTGCAAAGCCCCAGACGATTGAGGGGAAGAAGTACTTTACGCTGTATCCCGTGAAACGCTCTCCGGAGCTCACGGGCGGGGTGATCACCACGGCACAGGCCACGCTTGACCCGAGCTTCAACCAGCCGATCGTGACCATGGAGATGAACAGCGAGGGGTCGCGCGAATGGGCCCGCATCACGGGAGCAAATGTCGGCAAGCGCATCGCTATCCTCCTGGATGATGCCGTCTTCTCGGCGCCTGTGGTCAAGGGAAAAATCACCGGCGGGAATTCTCAGATCGAAGGAATGGACAATCTGGACGAAGCCCGGCTTCTGGAAATCGTCCTCAAAGCCGGCGCCCTTCCCGCCCCCGTCGATATCGTCGAACAACGGTCCGTCGGTCCGTCCCTGGGAGAAGACTCCATCCGGAACGGACTTCTGTCTGCCGTGCTCGCTACAGCCCTGACGGTTCTGTTCATGGCACTGTACTATCGCACGGGAGGCCTTGTTGCCGACGTCGCCGTCGTGTTCTGCCTTACCTTTCTGCTGGCAGTCCTGGCGGCATTCCAGGGAACGCTTACGCTCCCTGGCATCGCAGGCATCATCCTTACGCTCGCGGTAGCAGTGGATGCAAACGTGCTGATCTACGAACGCATCCGCGAAGAGCAAGCCACCGGGAAGACCCTTCGTGCCGCCATCGATGCCGGCTACGAGAAGGCGTTCTCGGCAATTTTCGATTCCAACCTGACCACGTTCATCACCGGCATTATTCTCTTTCAGTTCGGATCCGGGCCGGTTCAGGGGTTCGCATTGACCCTCATGATCGGTATCGTCGCCAGCATGTTCAGCGCGCTCTATATCACGCGCGCAATTTTCAACATCTTGACCGACAAATACGGATCCAAAGTTTCATTCGGCTAATCGACTTCACGGGAGATTTCAGGAATGCGTCTGTTCGGCAAAACGAACATCGATTTCATGGGCAAGCGACGGATGTGGTACCTTGTCTCGGCAACGGTCATCCTCGCGGGCATGGTGTCCCTCTTCATCAAAGGTGTGGATTACGGCATCGACTTCCTCGGCGGCACGGAGCTCGTCGTGCAATTTCAGCAGCCGGTGGAAATCGGCGACGTACGCGCGGCAATGGATCGCATCGGGTACGGCCGGTCCGAAATTAAGGAGTTCGGCAGCGACCGGGACATCCTCATTCAAACAGCCGAGAAGGGAGAAGGAACGGTGGTCGCCGACAATATCCGCACCGCTCTCAAAGACCACTTCCCCACGAACCCGTATGAGGTGCTCAAAGAAGACAAGGTCGGCCCGAAGATCGGGGCGGAACTCCGGCGCAATGCCCTCTACGCAGTCATCGCTTCCCTCATCGCCATCTGGCTGTACATCGGGTTCCGGTTCAAGTTCGTTTTCGGCGTCGGAGCCGTTGTCGCTCTGTTCCACGACGTGCTCGTGGTGCTCGGACTGATTTCGATCTTCGACGGGGTGCTCAATCTCGAAATCTCCCAGAACATGATCGCCGCCTTCCTTACGCTGGTCGGCCTCTCGGTCAACGATACCGTCGTCATTTTCGACCGCATCCGGGAAAATCAGAAGATCTTCCGGAGCATGCCCCTGTATGAGCTGATCAACAAGAGCCTGAATGAGACTCTCAGCCGGACCATTATCACCTCGGGAACCATCTTCATCGTCCTCACGGTCCTCCTGGTATTCGGTGGCGAAGTGAACCGGGGGTTTGCCTTCGCGCTAACCATCGGTATCATCACCGGCACGTATTCCTCCATCTACCTGGCCAGCGCCACGGTCATCGAGTGGGCCGCCCGGACGAAGAAAAAAGCTGAACTCATCGACTAAGCGGACGGGTCCTTTTAGCGGGAGACCACGATGAAGTACACCATGAGCCAAAGCGGCGCCGTGACGGTCATCCACCTGGACGGCAATCTGATGGGCGGTCCCGACGCCACAACATTGAACGGCAAG
>JADLEA010000091.1 GCA_020846365.1 Bacteroidota bacterium | reverse complement strand
TCGAGTTCACTGACCCGACGAGCATACTCCTGTTTGTCCCCGATGAACCGCGTGGACATGAATCCATGCACATACTGGAGGAGGGTCTGGATGTCGGCAAGCTCCGGCCCTTCGCGGGTCGCATCCAATCGGAAGAAGTTCTTCTCGCTCTGGAACGATGCGTGCAGGGCCACGGGACCGCCCGTTTCATCGGTCCCGGCGGTAAGCGCGATCGTGTACGTTGCGAGGTTCGGTTCCCGCATGAAGATGTCGTAAAGGTCGAAAAGGAAGTTGCTGCGGTAGCCGCTGATGGCGATCAGCAGGGCGTCGTACTTGCCCTGGATGATGTCATCATTTCCCACTGCCAGGGCACGGACCCTCCCGCGCGTGACTGACGGATCGTTGAGAATGGTGATCATGTCGGCGTATTCTTCACGGAAGCCGTAATTCATGCACGCGCGGATTTGAACCGTGTCAGGCAGGAGTGAGAGATTGAGGCCTGTCGAATCAGATCCGGGAACGACGATCTCTTCGTCGACATAGTACGAACTTGAAGGAAAGACGCTTCTGTTGATGTAGTCGGCGTAGTTGTCCCTGTTCCCTTTGTAATCCACGATGTGCCGTTGCTGTTCGGTGCCGACTTTGAAGAACCGGTCAGCGATGAGTGTGCTGTTCAGCAGTTTCCGCATCTCGACGCGCTGTTCCCGGGTTAGGCGCTGGGTGTTGAACAGCACCGCAAAGAATGTGGTGCTGATATTGGATTTCGCAAACGATTCCGTCGAATCTCCGAGGATGGGCGAGAGGCTTCCGAACGGCGTCTCCAGGAGCACATTGATATTCCCGCTGCTGAACTCCGTGGTGTACGTGCTGTTATCGATGAAGGGCGAGAGGAGGACCCTGCTGATCGACGCCTGCGAGCCGGGTGTTTTGTAGTACTCCGCACTCCCCTCGTCCGGCGGGAGGGAAAGATACGACGCAGTTCCCACCGTGTAGTTCAGGGCATTCAACGGCGAATCATCAGGAAGGATCTTGAATGACAGCACTTCCTTGATATCGGCCTGTGTCCAGATTCTGTCGGATTTGAAACGGAATCTGATGACGTTGTCCTGATCCGGGCCTTCGAATGCGACGGGGTCCAGGGCCTGCGAGACGAGGATCCAGTCGGGGGAGAGGGATCCGAGCGCCTGAATCCGCCGCAGCGTAAAGGCAAGGTCGCGCGCTGCGAAGAGATGCTGGCGGGCTTGCGCAATGTTGATCTCATCGCCGTCGCGGGTGACGGCGTAGCTGTCGTGCCAGTGCACGCCGGTCTTCAGGCGAATCCGGACAATGTTCTGGGCATCGATGTCGAGGAATTCGCCGAGCCCGTCCTCATACACGACGCCGCTCGGGTTGGCAGAGACATTGAACAGGCCGTCAAACACCACTTCATCGAGTTTGTCGGCGAGGGCATTGGCATTCGGGAGGTGCGGATCCACTGCCGGCTTCTGATGAGCGATGTACGGAATGGCAATCTGATCGACAAGGCCGGGCCGGGTAAGCAGATAGACGGCGACAGCGGCCAGCACGAGGACGGCTGCGCCCGCGATATAGTAGTATTTGCGGTTGCGACCCGTCTGCCGTTTGCGCACGGTTTCCTGAAACTCCGCAATATCCTTGGGGGTCTCTTCGGCCATCATTCTTCTCCTTCGCGTTGGGTCAGGGTAATCGCTATTAGTTTTTCCGGATGATTGGCACCTGGGCCATGGTGCTCACCTCGAACACCCGGAAGCCGGGATAGTTGAACCGGACCTCGAGTACGTTGCGGCCTCCCTTGTCCATCTGGACGGGTGTTACCATGGATTCGTACCCGTTCGCCTGTGTGGGGGCCGTAATCCGGTAACGTCCCTCATTCTTGATCGGGTTTTTGTTGATCGTGATGGAGGAATACCAGGGCGAGCTGCCGGCATTCCGTGCGACGTCGGCGGGGAGCTTGATGTTCACGTCAAACACCGGAAACTGGGCATCCGATGGGATTTGCAGGAGCAGACGGAACATGTATTCGTTGGTTCCCCCGGGGTTGTTAGTCACCGGGAGGGCGAGGACGCGGCGGTATTCTTTCGGGCGGACGATGGCTTTGGCCACGCTGGCATCACACTCGCTGACGTAGCCCTTGATCTGCCGGTCGGTCCCCTTGTAGTTTGCTCCGTGAGCAACGATGGCGCGCGCCCGTTCCACACCGCGATCGGCGATATTCTCTGTCAGCCCACGGTATAGTGCACGGATGGCGTTTTCCGGGAACCGATAGTAGCGGATTTGATCGATTTCATTCTGCACATGCTGGCGTTTCCGGGCGAGTTCGGAGGTACCCTCCGCGCTGTAACGAAGGGTGTACACCGGCGTGAAAGCCGAGTCCGCGTACATTTCCCGGACTCTTTCGAGAACGGTCAGATTGTTTGTGGTGAACGCTTCCGCCCGCGCTCTGGATGCTTCGGTCACCTCATCAAAGATGATATTCTCGAATCTCCCCACGAGGCCGTTTCTGTGGCTATTCACCGTGGGGAACTCGGCGAGTTGCATCTCCTCATCCATCTCCTGCAGGAGCAACTCCGATGAATGCCAATCGCGTGCGGAGATGGAGGCGGCCAGGACTTTTGCAGTGTTGTACAATTGTTGGAAGCCTCTTGCCCGCCCGGCGGCGTCGGTGACCTCTTTGCGCAGGGTGACGGCAGCAGGGTAATCCCGGTAGCGCTCGAATTCCGCCAGGCGGCTTTCGCGGGGGAGCATCTGTACCGCCTTCGACGCGGTCATGATAAGTTGCGCGTACGTCGTGTCGGACAGGAGTTGAAGGTCCGTCACCGCCGTCTGCTCGAGTTTCTTCAATGTGGAGGCCGCATTGCGGACGGCGTCAGCTTCGACGTTGAACTGCTCGACATAGCCCTTCATCGCATCGAATTCCCTCGGGTACGGCGTGCCGCACGCTTCGTAGAGCTTTTGCACGGGTTCCAGGGGAGGAGCAATGGAGTATGGCGAGATGTCCTGTTTCGAACGGACCAGTCCGTCGTAGTAGGGGAACGCCTCCGAGAGTCTTGAGATGATATCGCGTCTTGCCCGCATGCTGATCCGGGGTGGTATCCGGGGATTTCGCAGGAAGGCGGTGAAGTCGGGAGCGGATGCGAGGAAGTCCCGGGTTTTTCCGCGTGTGTCGTTCAACCGCCCGAAGGTGGTGAGGGCGGAGGCATAGGCCTGTTGGAACTCGAGCTCATCCGCGACAGTGCTTTTCAGTTGAGTGAGCCGTTGGAACGCTGTATCACGGGAGCCGCGGAGATCCTGAGGGAAGAGTTCTTCAAGCTTCTTGAGCTCATCACTCACTGCCGTCAGGGCAGAGGTTTTCTTCGTCAGGGCGGAGCTTTCCCCGCCGAAGTCGAAGCCGGTGAACGAGAACCGGTCGTCGATGGCGTTGAATGTTTTCCTGTCCGCCGTGTTTTGTTCGAGGGTAGTGAGGTATTCAACGTATTTGTTCTCGAACGTGAACCTCCAGCGGGGGACGAACCTGTACCGCATGGTCAGATCGACGTCCGCCTTCACGGATTCCAGCACCCAGTAGTACATGGCGGTGGAGGCGTCGATGGGGTAGACCATCATTGAATCATGCGAAGCGGCTTCGTCGGGGATGGGTTGGCCCGGGCCGTCGCCTGAGTCAAAGGTGCGTGTCAGGAGGGGCTGGAGAGCCCATTTCTTGTCGGTGGTGACGACGAGATAGAACTGGTCTTTTCCCGGACCGGGGACTTCCATGTAGTATTTATTCCCCTCTTCCAGTTGGAAGTTTTCGTCATCGTCCGTCAGGGGGATATACCCGCGCTCGGCGGAGGTGATGGGGGGTTCGGGGCTGAGTTGTTTGTAGGCGGCGCATCCGTACAGCAGAAACAGGGCGAGTAGAGCGGGGATGGTTCTTTTCATTCGCGTAAACCTCCTCAGTACGGGTGGTCAGGGGTATTGGGTCAATATACTCTGCGAACCGGAAGAAACAATACCATTGCATACGGACTTCCAGGACGCCAAAGCTCCCGAGGAGGGGAGAGGGAGGCGACGCGGGTCCCGGTTGATGGCGGAATGCTCGTGCCATTCGGAATCGGGTTGATCTGCGGAGAGGGTGGGATTCGAACCCACGATACCGTTGCCGGTATACCACCTTTCCAGGGTGGCCAGTTCAACCGCTCCTGCACCTCTCCAGAACAGTAGAACGGTGAAAATATACGAAGTTGAGGCTGGAATTGCAATTTGAAATTGACCTGCCGCGTGGTATATTCAGGGAACACAGAAGCTTCCGACCATCACCACAATGCCTTCCCATAGTCCCTCTGTCGCCCGAAGTGCCCTCTGGAATCATGCAGGCAAGCTGACGGACTATGTTGCGTGGTATTGTTCTTCCGTGCTGATTGCCCG
>JADLEA010000090.1 GCA_020846365.1 Bacteroidota bacterium | reverse complement strand
TACATTCCCGTATTCCGCGAAGACCTGGTGTGAACGCATGCGCACGTCATACTTCTCCGTCACTGTTCCCGCGAAGCGTGCCGCATTAACGGTGATCGTGAAGAGCCACCGGTAGGCAAGTCGTTGAGCGAGCATGTCAAAACCGTATCGCCTCAGACCCTCCCACGCGAGCATCGGGTGCGGCGCCCAGCCGAAGGGGTAATCCCACTGGCGTAGTGGGTGGTCCGGGGTCACGGGACCGCGGGATTGCTCGTCAGAGGACGCGATCCCGCCGGGCTCCTCGAGCAACGGGAGGAGCCGGGTGACAACCCTGGCCGCCTGAGCATCCGAGGCACAACCGGCCCATAATGGATACAGTCCGGTTGCAGAACCATAGGGTACTTGCCGCCGGGCGACGACATCGTAATCCAGGTACTCACCACGATGCTCATTCCACAGGAGAGAATCCATCCGCGCCTTTCTTGTCTCCGCGCGGTTCCGCCATTCGGCCGCCGTCGTCATGCGGCCGTCCGGCAATGCGAGCACCCCGCCAAATTCAGAAGCAATGGTCCGGGCCAGATCATCTTCGATCCGGTACAGCAGGGAGTTCAGATCCACGGTCACAAGGTTTGCACAACGACCAAGCAAACGATAGCCTGTGTCATGCCCGGATTCCCGCATCGCTCTGTCGTGAAGGAAAAACATGTCGAGTTCCGGGATCTTCAGACTTCCTTCCCGGTATGCGCGCTCGAGACTTTCGGGTGCCATGGCGTAGCGAGCCGCAAACCTGCGGAAGACCGGATCAAAGTGACCGGGTTCCACCTCGGGCGGAACGCCGGCGCTCTCGTCAAAATACCTGCTGAGCCCTGTCTCTGTGAGCCGGAACTTCCCCATCCAGACACTGTCATATTCGGCGATGGCGGCGGCGAGCAGCTGTGCAAGCCATGCGCGTGCTGCGGGTCCGGGAGTCAGCCGGCGGTATACTGCCAATCCCATGGATGTCAGGAACGGCGGTTGGGAACGGCTCAGGTAGTAGGTGCGGTTGGCATTGAGGATCTTTCCGTAATGACGGATCTGATAGACCATGTTGTCGGCCATGCCCTGTGCCAGACCGATGCGATCATCGGCGAGTAGTCCGAGCACGATGAAATAGCTGTCCCATCCATACATCTCATTGAATCTTCCCCCCGGCACCACGAAAGGGACTCCTGTGGTCGTCCCGTCAGAGCGCTGCTGCAACGCGAGAGAAAGGATTCCGTGCGCACGCGCGCTGTCCGTCACGAATGCCAGCGGGCGTGAAGACGGCAGAGGATGCACGGAGATCCCCGGGGCAGAGAACCCGCGGGCAAGCGAGCCGAAGTATGCAGTCGCGAAGGAGTCGCTCGCGGGCACAAACACATGAAAAGGTCCCTGGTCCGCAGCAATCTTGGAATCCTGCACGGTGTGCATCAGGCCCGCGGAATCCACCGTTCGGGTCAGGCCGTCCCAGTAGCGTTCGCGAATCAATCGTGAAATGCGATCGGCAGGTGGTTCAAAGACCCTGTTGAACGCAAGGAAGACCGTGTCCTGGCCGGCCTCCTTCGCAAGCGCGAGCTCCTGAAGCAGATTCGAGAGTGCCTGAACCCCATAGACGGTATACGTTTGCCCTCCAAGAGCGGGAATCGAGAACTCTTTGTCTCCCTGCTTCGTGCCTCGAATGGGTGCGTCCAGTGCGGTGATCCGCAGATCGGAGTCGGTGTCTTCTTCGGCCAGGAGGATGGGGAGCACCCTTCCGGCCACAACAGGAATGGATGCGCTATCGATGTCCATTCCTGCGTGGGCACGCAGGGTGGAGAGCAAGAGGAGGACAATGCCAGTGCTCAGGGTCGAGCTGATCAGGAACACTAGTCTTCGAAAAGGTCCGGCGAGCGGACCGCCGGGCTGCAAGAGGGATCTCTTCGCCCGGGCCTGTGAGGATACAAAGTTCATGTCGCGAATGTTCACAGTGTTCTGCAGAACGGCGTATGTTCGGATAGCTGACTCCCCGTTGGGGTGATTCAAGTCGAGAGGGATGTGAGCATCTGCAGGACCTCATGGTGGTCCCTGAAGTTGAACCGGGCTTGTGTGTTGGTGATGCCTATCCGCACCGTGTACGCCTCCTCCGGCAAGGCCTTGAAGAGGTCCTCATCGGTCCAATCGTCGCCGGCCGCGAGAATGAAACTATAGGAGGAGCGGTTCGTCCAGTGGCGGGCCGCTATGCCTTTGTTCACCCCCGCATTGCGGATCTCCACAACTTTTGATCCCCTAAGGACCTGGACGTCGATATTGGCGGTAAAGGTCATGATGTGATCGGTCAGTTCGGCTTCGATGGGCCGGGCCTGGTCGGGGTCGGCGGCGCGGCAGTGCCAGACGAGCGAGTGTTCTTTTTCCTCCACGAATGCGCCTGGCAGCCTGTCAGCGTAGAGTTGCAGGATCGGGTGGAGTTGGGCTTTCCAGTCGCTCGTCCGGTGCTGCAGTTGGAACCACTCCTGACCTGCTTCGCGGATCCAGAATCCGTGTTCGGCGACGATGCCGATGGGTAACGCGCCGAACCAGCTCTCCAGCGTTGCTCGCTCGCGGCCGCTGATGATCACGAGTGTCGTTTTCGGATCGGCTGCCAGGCGGCTCAGAAGCGTCAAGAGCGCCTGCCCGGGGCGGGCCTGCTGGGGACGGCGGGAGAAGGGAACGAGCGTGCCGTCGTAATCCAGGAGCAAGAGTCTGGAATCGGCGGCAAGGAATGCCCGGCGGGCACGTTCTTTGGCGGCGGGAGAAAGGAGTTTTGCGTAATAACGTTGCTGAACTTCGCGCATCCCCTCCAGTTCCGAGAGGAAATCGTGGGCCCACCGGTGGATATCGTACCTGCGCAGGCGTTCCCGCATGATCTGGCTTCTGCGGAGTTGTTCCTCCTGCGGCATCTCCAGTGCTTCCCGCATGGCGTCCGCAAGCTCGATTCGGTCATTGGGATTGATGACGATGGACTCGCCGAGCTCCTTGGCGGCGCCCGCCATCTCGCTGAGGATCAGCACACCCGTGCCGCCGGAACGCGCCGCAATGTACTCCTTGGCAATGAGGTTCATCCCGTCGCGCAACGGCGTGACTAAAGAAACATCGCTTTCATTGTAGAGACCCACCAGCGGCGCAAAGGCGAGGTAGCGGTATTGATAGATGACGGGGGTCCAACCAAGAGAGCCGAAGCGTCCGTTGATTCTCCCCACGGTCTCTTCAATCTGCTTCTTCATCAGCTCGTATTGTTCCACCCCGATTCTGGAGGGCACGACGACGAGCACCAGCACGACATGATCCCGGTATTCCGGTGAGGTCTTGAGGAGATGCTCGAAGGCATGAAGCCGGTTGAGGATTCCCTTCGTGTAGTCAAGCCGATCCACAGAGAGGATGAGACGCCGGTTGCCGATTGCCTCGCGGAGCTTCCGCCTTTCGATCTCCACCTCCGGATCACTCGTGCCCGTCGAGAACTTCTCGAAATCAATCCCCATGGGAAAGGTTTTGCAATGGACGACATGGCTGGTCAGTACCAGCCGGCCCATCTGGTGCTCATGTCCCAGAATGCGAAGCACGGACTGGAGGAAGTGCTGACAATACTCATAGGTGTGGAAACCGACAAGATCGGCGCCGAGCAGTCCCTCGAGAATGGCTTTTCGCCACCTGCCGGGTATCAACCGGAAGATCTCGAACGAGGGGAACGGGATATGCAGGAAGAATCCGATCGAAACCTCCGGCAGACGTTCCCGGAGGAGTTTCGGGAGGAGCATCAAATGGTAGTCGTGCACCCAGATGACGTCTCCGGGTCTCGCCGTCTCCGCAATCACGTCGCAGAAATGCTGATTCACAAGACAGTACTGCTCCCATTGCTCCTCGACGTAGCTGGTATAGACCGCGAAATAGTGAAAGAGGGGCCAGATGGTCTTGTTGCAGAACCCGTGGTAGAACTGCTCCATGGCATCCGCCGTCAGGAAGACGGGGAGGGCATTTGCCTCGGTACGGGAGCGGGCCCTGACGGCGTCTTGGATTTCCGGCGGGAGGGTGGATCCAGGCCAACCGACCCACAAGGATTGCCGGCGCGGTTCCGCTGCACCGGCGAGATACGATTTCATGCCGGTGACGAGTCCACCAGTGGCCTCGGTAAAATGGAGCTCACCCCCGGCCTCGGTGATGGTGAAGGGGAGGCGATTGGACACAACGATGAGACGGCCGGTTCCCGGATCGGATCGTTCTTTTCCTTCCATGTGAATGGCCGGCTGCTGCTCGGTGCCAGGTAATGGGCCGGTTGCCAGGGACGCGAGGGTGTGTTTTCTGGAATCTCGCATGAGTGCTCCTTTCTCCTGTCACAGATAGACGATGTCATCCGGGTGATACAGCGACAGGAACAGCAAGAGATAGTCCTTGATGTGCCGGGTAATCAGGAAATTATTCTTCACATGTTCACGGCCGTTCTGCCCGAGCCGGCGTGCGAAGGCAGGTTCCTGCAGGAGCTGTTTGATCCAATGCGCAGTGCCCTCGATGGAATGCGTGAGGATGCCGGAGTACTTGTGCTTGATCTGCAGGGGGATCCCGCCCACCGCGCCTGCGATCGTCGGGCAGGACTTCCAGAGGGCTTCTGCGACGGTGAGCCCGAAACCCTCCCGAAGGGACTTCTGCAGGACCACGGTGGATCCCCTCTGCAGGGCATTGATCTCGATATCGCTCGCCGGCGGCAGGAAGAGCACATGAATATCCTTGTCATGCTCCGCCTCGTCCATCACTTGCTTCATGATCGCAGGCCCTTCCGGGTCGTCAGTCGCCCCGCCCCCTGCAAGCACGAGCTGGCAGTCCACGCGCCGTTTTGCGATCCGGTATGCTTTGATCACCCCGACGGGATCCTTGAGGAAGTCGAACCGGGAAATCTGCGTCACCACAGGCCGTGATCGATCGATTCCAAACCGCTCGAAGATTCCGTCGATGGTCTCTGCCGGCAGGTCCCGGTTCTTGTCGCTCAACGGATCGATGGAAGGTGAAATAAGGACTTGCGGAATAGAAAGCGTGCGGGCGAATGCCGGCGCGGAGAACACGGCGGAGTCGTAACGATCCACGTAGGTCTTCAGGAACCGCCAGACGTGCTCATCCGGCCGGGAGAAATCGATATGACATCTCCACACCCACCGGCCTCCGGCCTGGGGACGTTCTTCGATCAGGGCAATGGGTTGAGGGTCGTGGACGAACACGACATCGCCAAACGTCATGCCGGAGGCATTCATTCGGTTCGTCTCCAGAAACCCGGCGAATTCGTCCTCGTTGATGTCCACAGCGACTCCGTGCAGGGCATTGTGGATTTTTTTCGTCGTCGCGAAGAAACGCTCGTCTCCTTTGATCACATCCCATCGGGCGTCGACGCCGAGGTCGCGCAGGAGGGGAAGCATGCGGATGAGGATTTCTGCGACGCCACCGCCCACCGCGGTCGAATTGACATTTTGCACCACCTTCCCGCTGAGTCTGTCAGCAAGCAGGTACAGCTCCTCGATTGCGCCCTTGCCCGCAATGTCGGCATAATCTCTAATCGTTGGCATAGCGTCGAACCATTGAGAGTATTTGCGTACGGAGACCTTCCATGGTTTGTGTGTACGGATCCAGCAGGCGCATCTTTGCCGCCAGTCCCTCGTGCCCCAGGTCTGCAAACCAGCGGGAGAAGTCGTTATCATCGTGGCCCAGCCGCAGCTTCGCGTCAAAGATGTGGTAGTAGAGTGCGCTGATGCTGATATGCTCAAGGATTGAAGCAAAGTCGTTCAGGCCCTCTGCAGTGTAGGGTGTCGGCAACACGAAGATCCTGGATGCCATGAAGTGAAACTCCTCGCCCCGCGGGCTGTCGACCACTCGTTCGGTCTGACGGAGGGATTCTTCGAGTGCATCCACAAAGAACGCGCGCAGGTCGGCGAGCGAATCGTACTGGACGAGATCAGCGCTGGAAAGCCGCTCGCCCAGTGCGTCATCATTCAGCACTTCCGTCACCCAGTACGCAAAATCGTTCGGCGGTTCGGGGGAAAGGAAGTGATGCTGGAGCAGGAACCGGTGCGTGTGAAAATACAGCGAGGCATCAGGAACTGACTTTATGCCCTCCAGCAGCGCTTGCAGGTTCCTGGCCCGCCGCCCCAGCAGGAGCGTCTGATCATATTTGGTGTAGAAAACGAATGGTTGCATGCAGTTTCAACGCCTCTTCGGTATGCTCCTCAACGGTCATCGGGCCCCACGTGCGCGGATGCGGTTCCGTGGGAATAACTCCACAGTTATTCTAAAAGATCCCCAGGGTCTTCACAATGAGACCGAGCAGGCCCAGGATGATAACAGCAAGCAACGCGAATAATTCCCAGGACCGGCCCTTTGCTTCCTGGGGCGTGTTAGTGGATACTACGGGCTGACGGTTCTTCATGAGACACCTCCATTGACAGGCGCAAGAGAAACCGACCTCCTTCCGCCAGATTGCTCTCGGGACAGGGGTCGTGTGGCGTACCACCTAAGTGGTCAAATCCCGCCGCGAATCCCGGAGGCGGGATTCAGCAGGTGGGCGGGGAGCGCCCGTGTTGCCTGAAGCGTGGAGGTGCTTTCGGGAGCGCGCACATGTCTGTGCGCGGAATTACCTCGACGATGTTCCTTGAAACACAGAATGTATCGGTCTTTGGCACGGCCGGGGAGAAGACCACCAGTTTGACCAGCGGCGTATGGCGCCGCTGAACAAACACAGGACGGGGAAGCTCCGTGCTCTTCCCGTCATGCGCCGCAAGGGTGGGCGCACCGGTCCCGGTGATGAGAGGTGTGATGAACGAAAACGCAAGCGCCGAGCTCGTGGCCACGTAGATGATCACAAGCAGCACAAAGGCGACGATATGGATAACGGTCTTCATGGGTCAGGATCCTGCCGCTCCTCTCATAGTACAAAACACAGGGAGAATGTCAAGGAGAATCGCTCCGCCTTTTTTTCCGCATTGCCTTGGCCATCTTCCCGCTTTTTGCTATCTTAGGAACATGTCGCTCGAAATCCTTCTGCTGATAAGTTCCGCGCTGATCCTGCTGAGCATCGTCATTGCCAGGCTCTCCGACAACGTCGGGGTCC
>JADLEA010000089.1 GCA_020846365.1 Bacteroidota bacterium | reverse complement strand
GGTGGTACTACAAGCTGATTGCCTCAGAGGTCGGCGGCCTCAGCCTCGAGTATCCCCTGACCATGGGAGAAGACCAGTTCTGCTACGACCTGAACGCCATGCGCGAGCTGTACGCGCGCGAGAAACCGGCCATGGTGTTCATCAGTTCGCCCAACAACCCGACGGGTAACAGCCTGTCCCTCCCCGCGCTCCAGGAGATCCTCGCCGATTTCAGGAACTCGTTTGTGGTGCTGGATGAAGCGTACAAGTACAACGGCCAGACGGATTACGTCAAAGGCCTCGTTGACGCGAACCCGAACCTCCTCGTCGTCAGGACGTTCTCGAAGTACTACGCCCTCGCAGGAATGCGCATCGGGTTTGCCATCATGGGAGCCAACCTGGCGGCGTTGTCCAAATTCACGAACCGGTATCTTGGGTTCAACCGGCTCGCGGAAGATGTCGCGGTGGCAGCGCTCGATTCACCGGAGTACTATGCATCGATCGCGAAAAAGATGCGGGATGACGCCGAACGGTACTACGCCGCCCTCTCCAAACTCCCCGGTGTCCGCCCCTTCCGTTCGGATGCGAACTTCATCCTCGCGGAGATCCCGCGCGCACATATGGATCCCCTGAAAGAATACCTGAAGGAACGCGGGCTCATCATCAAGTTCATGAACGAACCACGTCTCAACTCCCACGTCAGAATCACCATCGGCACCGAGGAAGAGAACCGGACGCTCATCGACGCGATCACAGCGTACTTCGGATAAGGCCGCGGCGATGAGCATCTATCAGGAGTACAGGCGCGGACTCAAGTCCGTCGCCGTCGAAGAAGTGTTCGATCTGATCTTCTACCGCCCCCTCGCGTTCCTCCTCGTCAAGGCGATCTACCGGACAGCCATCACCCCAAACCAGTTGACCCTGGTTTCGATGGTGCTGGGCATTGTTGCCGGGATCTGCTATGCGTTTGGACCGCCCGTGGCCTTTGCCGCCGCCGGCATGTTCTGCCTTCTCTATAATATCGTCGATTGCAGCGACGGTCAGCTCGCGCGGATGAAACATTCGGGAACTCCCATCGGCAGGATCCTGGACGGCTTCGCGGACTACGTTGTCAGCGTCGCCGTGTACATTGGGATCGGGATTGGGTTCGCCGCGCCTTCGTCCAACCCGCTCCTCTACGGACTGCTCACGGTCGCTGCGGCGGCCGGCAACGCACTCACCTCAGCGCTGCTGGACTTCTATCGGAACCGGTACCTGGACATCACGCTGGGGAGAGTGAGCGTTCTTGACCGCGAGCAACAGGAATTTGCCTCCGCGTATGATGCGCTCCTCCATCAGAAGGGGCACGCCCTGGAAAAGGGGCTTATCTGGCTCTACCTGAGGTACTCCGCCCTCCAGCGCACGCTCATCAGCGGCCGGCCAGAATCCCACAACCCACCCGCCGTTGGTCCGGACGTCTACGCACGCGAACAACGGGTACAGATTCATCTCTGGACGTACATGGGGCCCACCACACAGTGGACGGCCCTCATCGTCTGCTCGTTGCTCAACCGGATCGACATCTTCCTCTGGTGGATGGCCGTTGTCGCACCCGTCCTCGCCGCCGTCCTCTTCGCCACGCAGAAGATGAAGGACAGACAACTCCGGCTTCAGGAGGCGGCATGAAAGCAGTCATCCTTGCGGCAGGTGCCGCAACCCGGCTCCGGCCGCTCACCAATGATCTCCCGAAATGCCTGCTGCCTGTCGGCGATTCGACGATACTCGGGATGACGGTGGACAATCTCACGGCAAACGGCGTGCAGGAATTTGTGCTTGTCACCGGGTACCGCGAAGATCAGATTCATGGATTCATGAGCGCCCGCTATCCCGGACTACGGGTGACATTTCTGACCAATGAGCGCTTTGCGGACACCAACAATAGCTATTCTCTCTGGTTGACCCGCGAACATCTCCGCAATCACGCGATGCTTCTGCTGGATAGCGATATCGTGTTCGACCGGGGGATTGTCTCGCTCCTTCTGCACTCAGATCATGAAGACTGCCTGGCGGTGGTGCGTGCAAAGACGCTCGGCGACGAAGAGATCAAAGTGCGGACAGACGCGGCGGGGACGATCCTGGAAATCAGCAAAGAGGTCGTTGCTTCAACCGCATTCGGTGAATCCATAGGCATTGAGAAGTTCAGCACTCGACTCGCCGGCCGGCTCTTTGACGTCCTGCAGGATAAGATTGTGACGCGAAAGCAGCACAACCAGTTCTACGAAGCGGCATTCCAGGAGCTGATCGACGGAGGCGAGCACATCTACGCCGTGGATGTGGGGGGACTCCCCTGCGTGGAAATTGACACCCCGGAGGACCTTACGGCGGCACGGGCCTTGTTTGTCAACGCCGGTGGGAGGCCGAACACACCGGGCTCACGGTGAGCCCGGTAGCCGTACGCGGTATCCGTATCAACGTCGGAGCCGCGCGTTCGCGTCCGCCGTTACCATCGCGCCTCCGGAGACTCACGGCCACAACTGCTGCTTCAACACCAGAAACGCCCGCTCCACATTCTTCTTCTCCAGCATCAGGGTCAATTCCGTCATTGTCGAGACAACTTCCACGACGTTGATTCCCGCCCAGGTGAGCTGTTTCAAGATCGCGTAGTACACGCCCGGCACTTCCACCACCTTGGGTGTGAGATGGATTCCCAGGGCGGCGAGATTTCTCACCCTCGACACGCGCTTCTCCCCGTGAAAGACCTTTTCCACAATCCCTTCAAAATCGGCATGCACCATCACCGTCATCTCATGCACGCCCTGCGTGCAGGTGATGAAGTTCTCTCCCTGTCCGCGGAGCCGCTGCAGGAGGCGCACCTGGCACTGAAGAATCGTGTCGGAGTTCCGGAAGGTGAACTCGGTGATATTGGACCGTACGGTGATGTCCCGGATCAGGCGGAGGATCCCGCGCGGATCGGACGCCTGCCTTTTAAGCCGCGGGGCGAGCCGGCGCAGCGCCATCACCAGCGCCGCGTTTCCCGCCTTCTTCATGATCGTTGACTCCACGCGCGGACGGATTGCGCGGGCGACGGCAGAAAGGTTCACGATCCCTTCGGCCAGGCACTCTTCCAGCATGGGCATGTCGTGCACGACCTTCTCTACGGCGGCGGCGATGGTTATCATGTCCTAAATTTAACATTCAGTCCTAAAACAGTCAATAATCCGCGATTTTCTTGACTTTGCCACGGCGGACTCCTACCCTGATGCTGCGACTCGCGGAGACCAGCGGTTGCGAACGCAATGCGTCTCAGCAAAGATCGGCCGGGCCGGCGCGAAACTGCCAGCCGGTGCACACGAGAGCAACTCTCAGCACAAATGGCCCGGACCAGCACAGGATTGCCAGCTGGTGCACTCGAGAGCGGCTTTCAACCACCGGGGGGTCCGGAGTGGGTACTCCATCAGGAAGACAGCAGGACGCCAGCACTCAATTTCATCTCATGTAAAGGAACGAGCCAATGAACACCTCCCCTCCCCCCACATGCCCCGTGTGCGAAGCGGAAGTCCGCCTGTCAAAGGATACGGTGCTGTCGGAACTCGTCGTCTGCGATGCATGCTCTAGCGCCCTGGAAGTCCGGAGCCTGGACCCTGTCGTGCTCGTCGAGGCCCCGCAGGAACAAGAAGATTGGGGGGAATAGTGATCAGCATCCTGGATTCCACCCTGCGGGAAGGCGAACAGACTCCCGGGGTATACTTTGACACCCATATCAAACTCGCCATCGCAGATCTCCTCTCCCAGATTGGGGTCGATATAATCGAAGCGGGCCATCCGGCCGTGACCGAGCAGATCCGCGATGCTGTCACACAGCTCGCCCACCGCGGGCTGCGTCCCCGCATTGGGGCACACGCCCGCTCCCTCGAGGCCGATGTGGAGTTGGCGCTGGATTGCGGTGTATCCTTTCTGGGGGTGTTCTATTGTGTTTCCGAACAGCGCCTCGAAGGTAACAACGTCACGTTGCAGGACGCCGTCCAACGCATCAGCGCGGCTATCCGGTACGCCCGGACACGCCGTCCTGATCTCATGATCCGTTACACCCCGGAAGATGCCGTCCGGAGTCCCTTTTCCAATGTCGTGTATGCCGCCGCCGAGGCAACACGTGCAGGAGCCGACATCATCAGCATCGCTGACACTACGGGATTCCTCATCCCGGGCTCATCCCGTAACATGTGTGACTACGTGCATAATCTCCGCGACGAGCTGGCTCGCCAGAACCTCCATCCGAGAATTGCCGTCCACTGTCACAACGACCGTGGTCTTGCCCTTGCGAATGCCCTGGATGCCTACCGTGCCGGAGCGAGCATCATTGACGCGTCGGTGCTGGGCCTTGGTGAACGCGCCGGCATTGTGGACCTGGGAACGCTCATGGCAGTCCTTCGCCACGACTTCGGGGAAGGCGAACAATGGAACCTGACCCTTCTGCCGCAACTCTACGAGCTCGTGAGTCGGTTCGCCGCCGTTCCCATTCCGGCGAACCTGCCGGTCATGGGCGGCAATGCTTTCACGCACTGCGCGGGTATTCACACGCAGGCCGCCGCCCGGAATCCCCTGCACTATCAGAGTCTCCCGCCTGAATTCGTGGGAAGGCGCTCGCAGATCGCCCTCGATCACATGTCCGGACTCTCGTCGATCCGTGCCTGCCTGAATGAAATAGGCGAGACGGCTGATGAGAGCATCCACCGGGCGCTGCTGCGAAAGGTCAAGATGATCGGTCAAACCGGAAGAACGGTGGATCTCCGCGAGCTCGCCCTTCTCTTGAATTCCCTGCGACAGCTCCCGGGCGTCGAGCGGGATGTCGCAACCGTCCGGGACCCTCCCCGCACTCTGGAACCAGTGCCATGATCAGGATTGGTTTTTTGCACTCCGTCATGCGCAAAGATGAGCGGCTTCTCCTTGAGGCATTTCGCTCCTGGCCAGACGTCGAGATCGTCACCGTCGACGACCGGGAACTTCGGTTTTGCCTCGGGAGCCAGTCCCCGTTGTATGACGTTGTGCTCGAACGTTGCATAAATCACTCCCGGGCGCTGCATTCCCTCCGCATCTTCGAAAGCCAGGGAGTGCGATGTGTTAATACGTCGCAGACGGCATGGATTTGCGGCGACAAACTGCTCACGTCCATCGTTCTCGCCGAGAACAGGATCCCCCAGCCGGAGGTACGCGTCGCCTTCACGGAAGAATCCGCCCTCCTTGCCATCGAAGAGATGGGATATCCGGTCGTCCTGAAGCCCGCCGTGGGTTCCTGGGGACGACTCCTCGCAAAGGTGAACGACCGTGACGCCGCCGAAGCCATCCTCGAACACAAGACGACGCTCGGGAGCTACCATCACTCCATCTTCTACATTCAGAAGTACGTGGAGAAGCAGGGGCGGGATATCCGGAGTTTTGTCGTGGGCGGAGAATGCATCGCCGCCATCTACCGGACGTCGCAGCACTGGATCACGAACACCGCGCGCGGAGGGACTGCAACGGCGTGCGTGCCTGATGCCGAACTTGCTGCGTTGTCGGTCCGCGCGGCTCGTGCCGTCGGCGGGGATATCGTGGCACTCGACATCTTCGAAGGAACCGATGGCTACATCGTCAACGAGATCAACTACACCATGGAGTTCAAGAACAGTATTGCGCCGACGGGGGTAGACATACCCGGGCGCATCGCCGCCCACGTGGTCCGCGTTGCGCGGGAGCACGCGGATGGATAAAGTGCGTGTTGCCATCGTCGGGGGATCGGGATACACCGGAGGGGAACTTCTGCGTCTCCTCCTCTCGCACCCTTCCATCGAAGTGACACAAACAACATCCGAACGCCTGGCCGGCCGTCCGGTGATCATCGCGCATCCCAATCTGCGCGGTCGCACGGACCTCCGTTTCAGCCCGCTCGCGGCCCTTGAACCTTGCGATGTGCTCCTTCTGGCTCTTCCCCACGGCACGGCCGCGAAACACTTCCAAAGCCTCTCGAACCTTGCAGACCGCCTCATTGATTTGAGCGCGGATTTCCGGCTGCACGATCCCTGTGCGTATGAAAAGTGGTACGGGCACCCTCACCCCTGCCCGGAGGTGCTTCGTGATTTTGTGTATGGCATCCCGGAATTGCATCGCTCGGACATTGCGCAGTCTCGATACGTTGCCACAGCGGGGTGCAACGCCACGGCATCGATCCTTGCCCTTCACCCCCTCTACGCAGCCGGCGCCGTTCAACCCGGACGTATCGTTGTGGATGTGAAGGTCAGCTCCAGTGAAGGAGGCGGAACCGCAACGCTCGCTTCACATCATCCCGAGCGGGCGGGATGCATCAGATCCTACAAGCCGACGGGCCACAGACACCAGGCCGAAATCCGGCAGGAACTCGGCCTCCCCCCGGATGAACAGGTCCATTTCTCGGCGACGGCCGTGGATCTGGTGCGCGGCCTGCTGGTTACGGCCCATGTCTTCCCTTCAAAACAATTGAAGGAGCTTGACCTCTGGCGCATCTACAGACAGTCGTATGGAAAGGAGCCGTTCATCAGACTTGTCAAGGCGCATGACGGCGTACACCGGTACCCCGAACCAAAACTGCTCTGGGGGACGAACTACTGTGACATCGGTTTTGAAGCTGACCCCGACACTGGCAGGATCGTCATCCTCGCGGCAATTGACAATCTCGTGAAAGGCAGTGCAGGCCAGGCGGTGCAGTGCCTCAACATCATGTTCAACTTCCCGGAGACTACAGGTTTGGATTTCCCCGGTCTCCACCCGATCTGACCATGTGCCGCCTCCTCGCGGTGGTCTCCCCGGGTCCAATCAATGCCGGGCACCATCTGGATGCCTTTGCCCGCATCTGCGCGGCCAGCCCGGAATACCAGGGTCATGGCTGGGGATGTGCCGTCTGGCGCGGATACTCATGGGACTGCTACCGGAATCTCAGACCCATCTGGGCCGACGATTTCCGTCCGATGGGAGATGTCCGTCTCCTCCTGGCGCATGCCCGTAGCGCCTTTCGCAACGAAGACATCGCTCTGGAAAACAACATGCCGTTCGTCGATTCTGATCTGGCTTTTGTCTTCAACGGGGAGATGCATGGCGTGCGGCTTCCGATCAACGGACGCACAGGGGCCTCCCGCCTCTTTCGGTTCATTCAGAACCTCCGCCGGCAGGAGAACGGCAGCGTCGTCGGCGACGCCGTCGGAAACGCCGCCAGCCGCGTCATGGCAGTTGTCCGCAAGCGCGCCGCGCATATCCGGGCCTGCAATTTCATCCTGACTGATTCCACCTCACTCTATGTCCATTCGCTCTTCACCGGCGAACCGGAGTACTTCACTATGAGTTTCAGAAGCACTCCGGGTGAGCTCGTCGTCTGCTCGACGCCATATGAAGATGATTGTGCGACATGGACGCCCATTCGCAATGACAGCTTAGAGGTGTTCCCATGCTCATTGTGAAGATCGGCGGGGGCAGGGACATAAACATTGGTGGCATTGCCCGTGACCTGGCGGACATCCCACAGCCGGCCATCATTGTTCACGGCGCCAATGCCTGGCGTGATGCACTCGCAGAACAGCTCCACGTTCACATGGAAACGATCACGTCCGTCCGGGGGTACGACAGCGTGCTCTCCACACAGTCCTCGCTGGACCTCATGTTGATGGCATATGCAGGATTGCGGAACAAACGTCTTGTGGAATCCTTCCAGCGGCACGGGATTCCCGCGGTTGGTCTGAGCGGATTGGACGGGCGCATGATACAGGGGAAGCGCAACGGAGGGATCCAGTGCCGCCAGGGTGGCAAGATCATTATCAGGCACGATCTTTCAGGCAAGCCCCTGAGCATCAACACCCGGCTTCTTGACGTTCTCCTGGGCGGTGGCTACATCCCGGTACTCACCGTGCCGATTTGCGACGAAGACGGATTCGCGATCAGCGCGGACAATGATGACATCGTGGCCGTCCTACACGCGCAATGCAGGGCATCGACGGTGGTTCACCTTCTGGAGGCGCCCGGATTCCTTGCCGATCCCGCAGATCCCTGCTCACTGCTTCCCCGCATGACCGTTGACGACGTCAGGTCCTGCGAAGGGCGGTCGAAGGGTCGGATAAAGCGGAAGCTCCACGCCATCTGCCGGTTGCTTGAGGAACATCCCACGAGAGTAATACTGGCCGACGGACGGACGGAGCATCCTCTCCGGGACGCGCTCGCGGGGTACGGGACGACCATCGAAGCCGAGAGTTCCGGTAGTGCAGCTGACGGAGCGATCGCATGAACGGAGCATCGCAAATGGAGACATCTCTTGCAAGCGATTCCGCAGGCGTGACTGCGCACCAGGAAGAGACCTTCGGTCTCGGTGTGTATGCTCGTCGCGGGTTAGTCCTCTGTCGGGGAGAGAATGCATTTGTGTGGGATGCTCAGGGGCGCCGGTACATCGACTGCATCGCCGGACACGGATCAGCGAACATCGGCCATGCCCATCTGGCAGTGACATCGGCCGTGGTGGCACAATCCATGCGGCTGCTCGCATGCAGCAACGTCTTCTACAACGACATCCGCGGGGAATACCTGCGCCTCCTTCTCAGCGTCGCTCCGGACGGCCTGCGCCGCGCGTTTCTCTGCAACTCAGGAACTGAGGCAATTGAAGCTGCAATAAAATTCGCCCGGCATGTCACGGGGCGGGTTGAGATCATCAGCACATTCCGCGCATTTCACGGGCGGACACTTGGCTCGCTCAGCGCGACACACAATCCGGCATACAGAAATGGATTCGGACCTCTGCTCCCCGGCGTGACGTTCGTGCCGTACAACGACAGCGCCGCGCTCGTGAAAGCGATCTCCGGGGAGACTGCAGCCGTGGTGCTTGAGATCGTTCAGGGGGAAGGCGGGGTGCATGTGGGGACCCGGGACTTCCTTTCCACCGCCGCCCGTCTCTGCGCGGCACGGGGGGCTCTGCTCATCCTCGATGAAGTACAGACGGGCTTCGGGCGTACTGGGCGGCTGTTTGCCTGTGAGCACTTTGATCTCACGCCGGACATCCTGTGTCTTGCCAAGTCCATCGCCGGCGGGCTCCCGATGGGGGCGGTGCTCTGCTCGGAACGCATCACCATGCCTCCCGGTTCGCACGGCTCAACATTTGGCGGGAATCCTCTCTGCTGCGCCGCCGCATACGCCACACTGCAGGTTCTCCTGAATGATGATATCCCGAAAGCAGCGGACGAGAAGGGTGCATACCTGGGAGAAATCCTCGCCAGATTGAAATCCCCCCGCGTACGCGAGATCCGACGGCTGGGGCTGATGGTCGGCATTGATCTGCGGGAAAAAGTGAAGCCGTACATTGAAAAGCTGCAGGAAGCAGGCGTGCTGGCACTTCCGGCAGGGCCTACCGTGTTGCGGCTCCTCCCGCCGCTGACGATTGGGTACGCGGAGTTGGAGAGGGTGGGAACAGCGCTCGAAGAGGTTCTACACGGTTGACTGAACAGACCTGTCATCTCCGGAATCATCCCTTCGGTACCCCGCAAACGGCATCCCGAAAAGCTTGCCAAGAGGAGTCTTTTCCACAAGAAAGAGGAGGCAGGCAGTTGCGACGATGCTCACAACGACGACGGCATAAATGACGTTCCGAATGAGCTCGCCGTCTGACAGGCCCATCTGCAGGGGGATAGCTGCAAGCACTGCTGCCGCGGTCCCTTTGGGCACCATGACACTCATGAGAAGCGCGTCTCTGCGCGTTGTCGTCTTCCTTCCCAGGGAGACGCGCACCGTTACAATGCGAGCAATCAACAAGCCGCCGGTTATGGCAAGCGCCACGGCAACCGTCCGGACATCCACAAATGTAGCGGAGAGGCCAAGAAAAACAAAAAAGAAGGTCTTAATAAGGAAGACGATTTCCCCGAAGAATGCCCGTTCCGTATCATTGTGCTGCAACGGTGTCACATTGTACTTTCGGGCGAGCCAGGGGAATTCTTTCGCGCCGGCGTTCGCCAGCGCAAAGCCGAAGGTGAGCGCAGTAACCGGTCCGGAGAAGCCGAGCAACTCCGTGAGCCCGAACAATACCAGCAGGAATGCCGGAGTTGTGAAGATCGCGTAACGGAGCTGGCGGACGCGATGGAGAAGGACAGACCACACGAACCCGCCCACGCCTCCAATCAGCAGGGCAAAGAGAAACGATGAGAGCAATCTGCCGATGATATGGCCGACCTGCACGGACTCATAGCGGACCGACTCGAGTACGGCCAGTGCGACCACAATGCCGAGCGCCTCACCGAGCGGCGCCTCCAATGTGAGCGCGGTCTTGGATGAAGATCCCAGCGGATACTGCCTGATCAACGGAATCAGAACCGCAGGCGCGGGAGCTGCAATCACCGCCGCTACAAACAACGACAGGGTCAGAGACAACCCCATCAACTGGCTCGCCACCGCAGCCACGAGGATCATAGCCCAACAATAACTCACGATCGTGATGACCAGCGTACTGCGAAGTGACGCCCGGAGGTGTTCATAGCTGAGCTCAAGGCCTCCCTCGAAGAGGATTACCACCAGCGCGATCGTCGTGAAAACATGCCCAACCTTTCCAAAATCGGCAGGTGTAACGACCTGAAGAACCGGGCCAATGATTACACCGATGAGGATGAGATAGAGCACATCCGGGATCCTGGTGCGCTCAAAGAGCGCGACGAAGAGGTGTGCAAAGAACACCAGCAAGCCGACGAAGATAAGGACGGGAGCGAATTCCACGGAACGGCCTTCAGATTTTTTGCGGTGTGCTCTCAGATATGAGACACTGACCCATCCAGAGAGTGATGGTCAGCGGTCTGCTTTCGTTGCGGACAAGATAGTGTGTCGGGGGAGAAGAAACAAGAAGGGCGTATGAAAAAGGCGGCAGGCAGGCCGCCTACCGCGCGACCGCCGGCGCGGAGATTCCGGAAGAGGCGGTCCGGATTCCCGCCTCGCAAGTTGCCGGGCCTGCATCGCAGGCGAACTGACTCTCTACGCCAGGGTCTCCGTTGGAAGCGTCGACGGCTCGGTTATGCGCTCCTGTTGCACAACGACTTCGTCTTTCTTCCGCAGCATCCCCATGAAGCGTATGAAGAGGAGGACGAACGCCGTGTAAGCACCTCCGGTGACGGCCACAATCGGTATGGAATCCATACATCCCCCCTTGATCTGTCAGTGTGAATATACCTCCTCCCCATCTTCCCCGTTGTGCCGTGTGGCATGAGCAGACATCGGAAGCAGCGAAGTCAACACTGCTCACGGACCTTTTTCTTCTTCGAATCATTGATCTTTCCCCCGCACCGCCGTATCTTTGTCCAGACCCCGGTTCTCATTCCAGTGGGGGGAACGACGAGAACAGTGAGGCGCTATGAAAACGACGTTGCCAGTACCGGTTCAGTTGGGTGCGATCGCACTCCTCGCCCTGTTGTTTGTCTCCTGCAAAGACACCGCCACCGAGCCCACGTCGGGCACACTGATCACCGAGCTCATCACGGTCGACCATCGCTCGACGCAGCTCAACGCCATCCCCGAAGAGTATATCCGCAAGGCGAAGCGCGAGTTGCGGATTGCCTACGGCCACACCTCACATGGAAGTCAACTCGTAAGCGGCATGAGCGGGCTGGTCCAGTTCAAAGGCTCTCTCTACAACTTCAACTCGACCGGCGCCGACAGTGCACTGGTGTTTC
>JADLEA010000088.1 GCA_020846365.1 Bacteroidota bacterium | reverse complement strand
CCTCCCCCAGGAACCGGAGCTGGATCAGACCAAAACGGTGAAGGACATTGTCGAAGAGGGAGTGGCGGAGACCGCTCAACTCCTGAAGCAATTCGAGGAGGTCAGTAACAAGCTCTCCGACCCGGATGCCGATTTCGACACGCTCCTGGAAAAGCAGGCTGCGCTGCAGGAAAAGATCGATCACGCAAACGCCTGGGATTTGGAAAGCCGTCTGGAACAAGCCATGGACGCCCTCCGCTGTCCCCCGGGAGAGACGCCCGTAAAGGTCCTCTCCGGAGGAGAACGCCGCCGCGTGGCTCTCTGCCGTCTCCTGCTCCAGAATCCTGATGTTCTGCTTCTGGATGAACCGACCAATCACCTGGACGCGGAATCCGTGGCGTGGCTCGAACACTTCCTCTCGCAATATCCGGGCACCGTGCTCGCCGTCACCCATGACCGCTACTTTCTGGACAACGTGGCAGGTTGGATTCTCGAGCTGGACCGCGGCGAAGGGATCCCCTTTCAGGGGAACTACTCGTCATGGCTGGAGCAAAAGCAGGCCCGCCTCGCCGTAGAGGAGAAGCACGAATCGAAGCGGCAGAAGACGCTCGAACAAGAACTTGAGTGGATCCGCCTGAATCCGCGCGGGCAGCATGCCAAAAGCAAGGCCCGAATCGCGGCGTATGAGAAGATGCTTGGCGAGGAAACCCAGAAACGCAATGAAGAGATGGAGATTTTCATCCCGGCGGGGCCACGGCTCGGCTCGGTCGTTATCGAGGCACAGGGAGTCTCGAAGGCCTTCGGCGAAAACGTCCTCTTCGAGGATCTGAGCTTCCAACTCCCTCCCGGTGGCATCATCGGTGTCATCGGTCCGAACGGCGCCGGAAAAACCACGCTCTTCAAACTGATCACCGGCGAGATCTCCGCAGATGCAGGGTCATTCAAGAAGGGCGATACGGTGAAGCTCGGCTACGTCGACCAGAACCGTCCGCTGGATCCCGAAAAGTCCATCTGGGCCGAGATCTCCGGCGGCCAGGATCTGCTGATGTTCGGACACAAGGAGGTGAACTCCCGCGCAGATGTTGCACGATTCAATTTCAGCGGCACGGATCAGCAAAAGAAGACAGGAGCACTCTCAGGAGGCGAACGAAACCGGGTGCACTTGGCCAAGATGCTGAAAGAGGGGGCCAACGTCCTCCTGCTGGACGAGCCCACCAACGACCTGGACGTGCACACGCTGCGCGCACTCGAAGAGGCCCTGATGAACTTCGCCGGTTGTGCGGTGGTGATCTCCCACGATCGCTGGTTCTTAGACCGCATCGCCACGCATATCCTGGCGTTCGAAGGGGACAGCAAAGTGGTCTGGTACGATGGGAACTACACCGAGTATGAAGCCGACCGGAAGAAACGCCTGGGGATCGAAGCCGACAGGCCGCACCGGATTAAGTATAAGAGGTTGGTGCGGTAGAATGTGGCGGGGAGGGTATTTGACGGGGGCTCATCCACATTCCTCTACATCCAGATATCAGTTGAGAATCGGACGGGAAACTGTCAACCGTATCGAAGACGGGTCAAGGACGGAGGTGCATCACGGCGACGAACAGTAGAGGATCAGGCCGCCTCAAGACTCCGCTACATCATGCTTCTATCTGGTCCCTCCAAGCGCACTCTCATACCGGGGCCTCAGTATCACCCCCTCATCACTCAACAAGATGCAGAGCTCCTCGTCGGCAAGAATCGACTCCGCACTGACCGGCTGGCCGTCAAGCACCATCATCTTCTTCACCAACCGTATGCCGTGACTGTAGTCCGCGTACTTCTCGCCGTGACCGTTGTACAACGGCTGTATGGGAATGCCATCCGGTCTGTGCCAGCCATAGATGACTACCGGCTTCGGCACGCTGGGTTTCAATCCCGATACGATCGCGTTGGAAATGATCACATCTTTTTTGTGACCCGCGACCAGAACTCCGAGGGGATGCTGCGCCAGCATTGTTTTGCGCTGAATGCGAATGCTGTCGTTGTGCTGCCAGAATACCGCTACTGTCGTCATGGCCGGGCTGGGCGGAATCGGTTTCGGGGAAAGCTTGAGGGTGGCGTGTGTGTAGATGGCATCGACCATCTGGCGCGTCGGTAACGTGCATCCGAGCGTGTCGGCCAGAAGCTGCGCCAGACTCGGCGTCATCGGCATCAGGAAGTAATCGTCATCCGATCCCACCGCCAGGTAATCGGGGAGGACATGCCAGACCACCACATGCTCGTTCCCCTCGATGGTTGCCCGGCTCGTAATGGGAACAAACGTTCTCAGGAACTGCGGGATGTTCCCGGAGTGGATCTCTTGATACAACCGTTCTTCCCGCCCGGACTGAGACAGTGTGTCGAGGGCGTCAGCAACCGCGCTCCCCACGGGAGCTCCGACGGCTCGGGGCGGAATCGGAAGGACTTGCGACCCGGCAGCACCTGCAACAAAGAGCACAGGGATGAGCAACATGCGCCTCCATGTGCCACCGGTCATCGGGCGTCCCATTCCCCTCACTTTCTCAGCGCCGCGATACGGCTCTGCAGCAACGACTGTTGCGCCGGCGTGAGACCCTCAAGCCGCGTCATCCCTCCGTATTCTGCAATGGCTTCGCCTTTCAGGTTCGATTTCTCCAGTGCTTCCGCAAGCAGAAGCCGGTGGTCAAACACCCCAGCAAGCGAGGGATACAACCGGAAGACTTCCATGACCCGCAACACGCCCGTCGCGTAGAATCCGTTGTCGCAAAGCACTTTTGTCCCGTTCAACAGGGCGCGGCCGATCTGCGGATCGTTCTCACGCGATTGACCCATGCTCTTTCCATCGGTCCCGTGCACCACGCCGGCATCGGGGATCTGAAGTCTTTCCGGCGCGGTCGGTTCCGGCGATGATCGCACTTTCTCCATCGTCAGCTTCAACATCAGCTCCTCCTGCGTCAGGTCGCGGATATCCGACATATCCACGATGACCATAGCGGGAAGAGAGAGGCGTTTCACGGAAGTGCCGGACATCCCCTGGAGCACAAGCACCGCATTCCCATCCTTACCCGTCCGCATGGTGTCATTGGGTCGCAAGACGTCCCCCACGGCCACTGTTGTCCACCCTTCGGTCACGCCGTGCCGCACGCTCACGTCTCCACCAGCCTTCTGTACCACGATGGACCCCGCGAGAGCGCCTGCAGCAAGACACATGCACGCCGTCAAAATCAGAATCGTTCTCATACCTCCTCCTTCAATTCACATCCACCACGCGCACCCAACCGTGAGCCAATCCCAGGCCGATCTCTACGTCATCAAAGTACCTTTGCGCCCCGCCGGTCCATGCTTCGTCGAACCCTCTGGCAATCACGGTCGTCTCGATCGGGATCCAGAGTGTTTCCTTGCCTCGCGGACCCCGTCGCACCACAAACCGCTTTGGGTTCTCTGCGAGCGCCGAGGCGAACCGGGGCTCGACTCCGGTATCGAACAACAGATAAATATGCGCCTGATCCGGCTTCCCCGGCGGAATGACGTCCACGAATGCGGTGGCGATGCCGATGCTGCTCAAGAGCGACGCGAAGCAAACGGTCATGTCGTCGCAGTCTCCCCCTTGAACGTTAAGCGTCTCGACGGGATACTGGACGAAATCCGCCGTCAGGCGCGGGTCGCTCACATACTGGAGTCTCCCGGCAAAAGACGAGATCACCAGGCGAGCACGCGTGAATTGCTCCAGCATGCCGGGTATGCCCTCGAGGCTGTCCCGCTGTTCCAGCAGGGCATCGCGCGAGTACTTCAGCACCAGGGGTTCATCCGGGGTGACAAAGTACCGGAGGGTGTTCACGTCCCCATCCCACGCATTTTTCCCATGGATCAGCACGCGCGTCTGCGCTTTGTCGTCGTACTGTTCGGCAGGGGTGGCGTTCACGAACACATTTCCGTCCTTCACGGTTAGCGTAGAAACGCGCTTCACCTGTTCATTGAAGACTGCTGTCAGGGGAATCTCCGCCACGCCGTCCGGGAGGATATACACCGCCGCTGATTCGGTCGGCGCATCCATCAGCCGGTCCACAAAGAAACTCGCCTTGGCATGGATGGGTTGAGAAGAAACGTTCCGCACCCTGACGGTTCCGATCGGCTTGTAGGCGAAGACCTCGTGGGACGCCGGGTACACCCCGCCCGACATCGTGATGCCTTCGATGCGCGCCAGGCTTGCCCGAACATGGCCGAAGATCGCCTTTGCGGTGAGGGCCAGGCGATTGCGGCTGAAGGGATGCTGGTCCAGGTTGATGATATCGTCCGCGGAGAAATCGGTTATGGGGGTGTTCCCCCGGTGATTCTCCGCGCTCAGGTAGTGGAGATATCCGGCATCCACTTCGAAGAACTCATACGACCAGCCGATGCCCATCCCCGCGGCGCAGAGCATCGGGCGTTCGGCTTTGTTCCCCATCACGCTTCCGCGCACTGTCAGTCCCAGACCCGGCGACCATTCGGCCCCCACCGTCCCCATCCCTGCCGAGCTGGCTGATGCCAGAATATGGATGTTGCCGTCCGGAGTGTATCGTACACCGCCTTCCAGAAAAGTTGACGACGGCAACCGGTATGTCTCGAGCACATCAGCCGCGTCACCCGAGAACATCCGGAGCACATTGCGGCCTGCGATGGTCAGACTCCACTGATCCGACGGCTGCCACTGCAGCGCGGCATCGGCGAGCCAGGCGTTGCGTGTGAATGTTTCCTGGGTCGCTGTCGGGTACGAGATGGTGTCCCGAACGATGATCTGGTACCGCGTGTCCGCCACGCGTTCCCGGCGGTAGCGTATGCCGATTCCCGCAGAGAACTCATCCGCGAATTTGTGTGCAATGCCAAATGCGAACGGTTCCTGGTATTCGATCTCTCTGTCGGCGGACTCCGGGAGGTTTGATTCGCCGAGCAGGAGAACGGGAGGAATCACAAACGACACGCTCGATCCCGGTGTGTACCGCAATGCCGCGGCCTGCTGTTCGGACAGGCGTTTCCCGAGGGCAAGGCCCTGGAAGACGAACCCGCTCTTGCTGTTCGATGGCTCGGCATACGTGGATACGCTCATGTCCCAGTCGCGCATGTGAACAAGCCCTGCAGGGTTCGCGGCGAAGTCGCGCGTATCGCGAACAGCGCCCAGCGAGCCCCCGAGGCCAAGCGACCGGGCATCGACTAAAGCTTGTGCTTTGAGCGATGAGCCCATCATACATGTGCCTATCAACAGGATGCACATCCGGTTCACACTCGCCTCTACCGGAGCTCAATGAAACAGTTATAGACGGACGCGGCCTGGGCGAAGATCTTGCCCGGCACGGGCTGTGAAATCTGCACTTCCTTCTTGTTCGCCAGCACAAACGTCAGGACGAACGTGGTGCCCCTCGGCAGCTGCGTCAGCAGTTTCGCAGGAATCACCGCCTTGCCATTGTTCGCCCGCGCCCGGAATTCCAGGAGAGGAACGGATTTCTTCTGAGCAGGGAGATAGACGCTGACGACTATGGAGAGCGCTCCTTTGCCGCCGGTCCACCGCACCGGAAGATCCCTGTCCCTGGAGTGGATGGTCCCGCCCCGGGGCGTGATCACCGTGAGATTCTCCGGCGCCTCGGTGGTTACGGTGAGCACAGGCACGAGCCGTGATATAATCACCCAGGAGTACTGGCGGTTGGGCTCAAACGAGCCCGTGAGATCGCTGAGATACTCGACACCCCGGACAATCGAGCTGTCCCCGCCGACGTACCTGGCGATGGAGATCCGGTGCGGGAGCTTGAACATCAGATTGCTGTTGAGCGTGACCGCTCCGACGTCCTGTCCCAGATACCCGATGTGACGGTTCTGGAACCGGACGGCACTGTCGGCGAAGAAGACACGTGAATACGCCACGGTCTTCGTTACGGTTCCGGCATCCCATGTCACCGAGTTTACCAGGAACGATCCCGTGTATCGCGTCTGGTCCACCGGCAGGATTCCGGTCGAGTCGATGCCGGCGGTGACCAGATCCGTATCTGCCTGCGCTACCGCGAAAACCTCAAGATTGGTGAGATCCTCGTCGGACACCAGTTCGATGTCGGATGGCTGACGGCATCCTCCCGCCACAATCGCCATACAGAACAGTGCTATGAACGTGCGTTTCATGGACCGCCTCATGCTTCGAGTATCTCTCACACCGCGTAATATATGCGAATTGCACATTGAAAAGCCACCCCATCTGTCAAACGTACCGGCCCCCCATTCCGCGAGCGGGAATGAGGGGCCCGGCGCTCCCACCACTATCGCCTCTAGAATACCCGGTACGGGATCCCCCACCAGCTCACGCTGTACGGAGCGGTATCATCGAACAACGTTGCCTTCGTCATCGCATCCAGCCCGAGATGGAAATATCCGCGATGGAAATGCACATATTGCGGCGCTATCCGCGAAATCTCGAACACCCGCGTAAACGTCCCGTCTCCGTTGTCGGTTTCCGAAGTCAGCGTAAGCCGGACGCGTTTCCGCTGGGAAGCACCCATGCCGTAGCGGAGCGCGACAAAGTCCGTATCCGCAGAAGCCGATACCAGCGTGACCTCAAGCTTCAATGCCTGTCCGGCCAGGTATTCGGGAACATTCTTCCTCCACCCGCCATGGAACAGGTTCAACCACCGGTACCGCAGGAAGTATTCCGTAGGATTGGTCACGGTGATGGTGTCGTTGTTCGAGGTATACAGAACGATCTGCGTGATGTTGATCTGGTCGTTCGGAGGGACCGTGCCGCCATCGACAAGCGAAGTTGCCACCGGCACCCAGTTCAGCCAGTACTTCTTCGTGTTCCGGTCAACGCGCTTGAAGATAATATTGCGCTTGGAGTGATCGACAAAGGGCTTGTCAATCGTCACGGTATCGCCGCTCTCCGTGATCGCGCGGATCTTGAGCGTGCCGGTGATCTCCTTGTTCACCTCGGCAATGGCCATCGTGTCCCCCGGCTGTATCGTCGTGGTCACCGTGACTGCAACGTTTGATACAAACCGGCCCCAGCGTAACGGCGTTATGGCGGCATCGACCTTTCCAAACGTGCCATAGTCGAATGGTTCAACGTCTGCGTCCGTGAATGTCTCTTCGTCGTTTGCGACGAATGCGTCATTCTCGGCAAAGTACTTCATGGCCTGTTCTTCGTCGGTCACGCCCACGGGGGCCTGCTCATCGGGACCCTCGTCCTTGCTGCACCCCGCGACAAACAGGCCCGTCAGCAGAAACGCTGACATCAATGTCACAAATGAAGATTTCATCGCTCCCTCCTTACTGATGGTGATTTGTGTTGTTTCGCTATTCTCGACTGTCGTCATTTCGGTTCGTTTTCCTGCCCCATAGCATCTCAATAGGCATGCCAGCGGTGGTCTCCAACGGAGGATTCCATGTTAATGCGTTGATTGATAACAGGTTATGCGTAGTCGAAGTGCAGTGTGCAAGAATCCACGGGTTGCGGGAAGTGCGGGAACTGCGGGGAGAAGTGCGGGAATGCTCCGGATCAGGCAGAAGGGGGAATCGTCCAGACTCTCCGGAAATAGGCTTCTGCAACCTGTTCCAAAAAGAGGTGATACCGTTGAGGAAGGTTTTTGGTTTTGGGCTTCAGACTGCCGCGCACTTCCTCCCACGGACGGGATGTCTCCATCCCATCGGCAATGTTGCGGAGATATTCCGCATACCGTTTTCTGACCCGTTCGTTCACTGCGGGGTCGGGAGAGAGGGAGACGTGCAGCACGGCTTTGTCCAGATCAAATTGTTGTTCGGCGAATGCCTTCAGGAATTCCCCCCGGAGATATTCTGCGACAGTGCCGCGATTGAGGCCGCCGAGAGCCACCGCGGTTTCCGATACGGCGCTCCGCGAGAAACCGAACTCCCTCATCATATCCAGGATTTGGTCCTGCACCGGCACCTTTCCCCGTACGGCTTCTGCAACTTCCGGTGGCAGGTCCTGAATGTGAATCATTTCGCGTTGCTCTGCCTTTGCAAGCACTGCGCCACGGCGCATGACGCTCTCCAGCTCCCGCACGTTGCCCGGCCATGGGTGTTCGCAAAGCGCGTCCATAACGTTCTTGGATATCCGCAGCCCGCCCCCTTCTTTCGCAAGGAAGTGCTCGATGAGCAGAGGAATATCCTCCTGGCGCTCCCGCAGTGGCGCCAGCGATACGGTCAGGACGTTGAGACGGTAGTAGAGATCTTCCCGGACTTTTCTGGCTTTCACAAATTCAGGGAGATCTTTGTTCGTAGCAGCGATCACACGCACCGACAGCTTGAGCGTCTGTGTGCCCCCCACACGCTCGATTTCCCCTTCCTGCAACACGCGAAGCAACTTGATCTGGAAGCTATCCGATACCTCACCGATCTCATCCAGAAAGATGGTCCCACCGTCGGCCATTTCGAATCGCCCGATCCTCTCCCTGACGGCCCCGGTGAAGGACCCTTTCTCATGCCCGAACAGTTCGCTTTCGAGAAGGGTTTCGGACAGCGCCCCGCAATTGACGGCGACGAAGGGCTTCGAGGCACGCGTGCTGCGCCGGTGCAATGCACGCGCTACGAGCTCTTTCCCGGTTCCGCTTT
>JADLEA010000087.1 GCA_020846365.1 Bacteroidota bacterium | reverse complement strand
CTTCACGTCTTGCGGGTCCTCGACCATGAAGCGGTACATCGGCCGCACTTCCACGCCGTTGATCGGGAAGAATTCGAAGCCGACGCCATACCGCGACTGCGCCCCCGTTTTGAGGTCAATGTCCGCGTCATAGAAGTCGTAGGCCGCCTTCAGGTCCAGCCCCGGCGTCACCACATAGTTAACTTCTCCGTACGCCACCATTCCGGAAATGGTCCCCGACGGGACCTTCGACCGCGTCAGATCCACTTCACCCAGGAGCGTGAAATCGCCGATGCTGAACGATCCAAACCCGCCGTAGAGCGTATAGGAGTTGCTCAGCTGAAGCTCCTTGCGGAAGAGATTTGCGCCAAGACCGGCGTGCATGTTCTCCCCGATCCCGAACAGGATCTCTGCCCTCGCCAGAAATGCTTTCCTGCTCTCTCCGCCGCCAAAGCCGTCAGCCGCATTGTAAAAGCCCGCGGTCACATGCGCGATGCCGGGGGAAATCGCCGCCTCCAAACCCGTGAGCTCCGGCCTCCCCGTCTCCGGACTGAATCCCGTGTACGTGCGCACGAAAGCTGTATGGTCGTCCATCTTCAACCCATAGTTCGGAACGAACTTCCCGATCTTGATATGGCCCCGTTCCGGGAGGACATTGAGAAGGCCAAACACCTCGAAGCCGGTGTACAACCCCTTTTTCAAATAGAGATTCACCTTCCGCGCAATACGAAAGTTCAGATAGAGATCCCCCTGCATCTGCCAGAACGCATTCTGCGATGTGGACGCCGCGCCGGTGGAGTCCGGGATCTGCCTCACATAATAGAGCGTCCGGAAGTCCGCCCCCACGCCGAGCACATTCGTAATGAGCGTTGACATGTCTTCCAGCTCAACCCCGTCGGACCATTCCGGCACGGGGAGTTCCTCTCTGCCATATTGCGCACCGAATGCCTGACGCATGCCCCCGCCCGAGGGGTTCACGTGACACGACTGGCATTTGGAGCCCGTGCGTGCGGAGAACCGGGGAAGGCCGATCATATCGGCTGCGCCGAACAGCACAACTGCGAGAAGTACCAGCAAGCCACGGGAAGAATACACGATGATGGTCCTTTCAACGATGGTGAACAACTGTGCGCTTCTCTTTACTCCCTGAATTTCTCCAGATCAATGCTAAGGTCGGAGAGTTTTCGGTACACCGTCTTGCGATCCACATCCATCAACCGCGCGATCTGGTTGATATTCCCCTTGTGGCGGCGCAGCATCCGGAGCAGATACCGCTCCTCCGCATTGCGCAGCACCGCCCGCAGGTATTCCTTGTACGGCGTGTGCCACTCGGGCGCGTCGGACGCCTGGGGCTGTTCTGCCGCCACGGACTCCGGTGCGGCGGGAATGTCCACGGATGTAATGGTTTCTCCCGGACATTTGATGATCGCGCGCTTGACGATGTTCTCGAGGTCCCTGACATTGCCGCGCCAGGCGTGATGCATCATGCTGGCGATCACTTCCGGCGTAACGTCCTTCACCCGGCCGTTGGCCAGCACGGCGTGCTTCTGAAGGAACGCATCCACGAGCAGCGGGATGTCCTCCAGCCGGTCCCGCAACGGCGGAAGCACAAGCGGAAAGACATTCAGCCGGTCGTACAGGTCCTCCCGGAAATCCCCTTCCCGGACCATCAATTCCAGGTCCCGATTGGTGGCGACAAGCACGCGCGTATCCACGCACACCGGCGATGTTCCGCCCACGCGTTCAAAGGTCTTCTCCTGAAGCACACGGAGCAGCTTTTTCTGGACGGCGGGCGAGACATCTCCGATCTCATCCAGGAAGAGAGTCCCGGTGTGGGCCTCTTCGAACCTTCCCCGGCGCTGTGCCGTCGCGCCCGTGAAAGCCCCCTTCTCGTAGCCGAACAGCTCGCTTTCCAGCAACGTTTCGGTCAACGCCGAGCAGTTGGTCGCAACGAAGGGCGCGTCCCGGCGTTTGCTGTTGAAATGGAGGGCCCTCGCCACCAGTTCTTTTCCTGTCCCGCTCTCACCCTGGATGAGGATGGTTACATCCGTATCCGCGACCTGCCGCATCTGGGTCAGGACGTCTTTCATCTTGTCACTACGGGTGATGATGTTGCCATAGCTGTACGTCGAGCGGAGGGCCTCGCGCAGGGAGACGATCTCCCGGTCCTTCTCCAGCACGCTTAACGTCCGCCGGATTTTGATCAGGAGCTCGTCGTTGTTGTGGGGTTTTGTGACATAGTCCGAAGCCCCCAGCCTCATTGCTTCCACAGCGGTCTCGACAGAGCCGAAACCTGTCACCATGATCACCGGGAGATCCGGGAAGAGCGCACGTACGCGTGCGAGCAGCGCGAGCCCTGTCATCTTCTCCATCACCATATCGGTGATCACCAGGTCCACCGGCGTTTCCCCCAGCACGCGCAAGGCCTCATCACCGTTCGCTGCCAGCTTCACATCGAACCCCTCATCCTCCAGAAGAGTTTGCGTGGCAACGCGGAACGCCCGGTCGTCGTCGACCACAAGCACCGTCCCCGATCCGGGTTGCATGTCAGGCGTTCTCCGCGTGTTGTTCGACATGGTCGGCAGGGAGACGGACCGTAAAGGTTGTTCCGGCGCCAGGTGTGCTTTCAAAGTCGATAAACCCTCTGTGCTGCTTCACGATGCCGTACGTCACGGAAAGGCCGAGCCCGACACCGCGCACCTCGGTCTTGGTCGTGAAGAATGCCTCGAAGATTCGCCCCCGGTGTTCAGGCGCAATGCCCACGCCCGTATCGCGCACCCGCAGTACAACCCACTGGGCCTCTTCCGACAATTCCATCGTGAGCCGTCCGCCGTCAGGCATCGCATCCCGGGCGTTCAGCAGGAGGTTCAGGATGACCTGTTTCAGCTTGTCTTTGGAACCGCGTACAGGGCCGGGGGACCCTTCGGCGGAAACGCGCAATGCGATCCCCTGCCCCAGCAGCGCTTCCTGATGAGTGCGCTCCATCTCCCGCAGGAGTGCGAGAAGGTCCACGCTTGCCATCGGCACATCCATGACGGAACCCCTGTGCACGTCAAGCAGCTGGCGGGTGAGCGAGGCCATCCGCGTCACTTCTTCCAGCGCCAGACCGATGAGCTCACGCACCTGGTCTCCCCCCTGTAACCTCCGAAGGGTGGATTCCAGCAGGCTCTGCGTGTTGTGGATTGGGTTGTTGATTTCGTGGGACAGTTGTGCGGCCATTTTTCCGGTCACGGCAAGCCGCTCGGTGCGTACCAGTTCCTCCTGGGTGCGGTGTAGCCGCTCAAGAGTCTCTTCCAGCTCGGTGTTTCTCTTCGAGAGATCCCGGTTCGCCTGATCCAGCCGCGCGATCTTGTCTGCCAGCGATTCGCGCATGTCGTCGAACCGTTCAGCCAGAAACCCGAGTTCGTCTCTCGAAAGATCCCGTGTGTCTTCCTCCTGAGTGATACGATAGGTCAGATTCCCCTGTTGCAGCTCCGTTGTAGCCCGGACCAGCCGGTCGATCGGGCGAGCGACGGTCCGCCGGAAGACCAGAATGCCGATGCCGACGGCAACAACCGTGAACACGACGAAAATGATGACGGACCGGCGCCAGTTGCCGGCCGTCGCATCCGCAAAACGGGAAAGAGAGAATCTCACATCTGCCGCACCCAGCGTATACCCCACGGGGACGGCATGACATTTCTGGCAGACTTCCGTGGCATTGAAGGGAATAACGGCGCGGAATTGCTCTCCCGTCCGGAAGAACACCGGTTCACCCTTGCTGAGAACGCGTGACTGTGTCGTATCCCTATCGGGCGTTTGCTCCTCCTTCGCGCGCACGCGTTCAATTTGCTCGTCGCTCAGAAGCTCCTCACGCAGCTTGAGGTGGTTCACGAGCACCGCCAGACTGTCAAACTGTTGGATGGCATTCACCCTCACGAGGAAGCTCGTGTCAACCTCCTGGCTGTGGACCATCATGCTGACCAGGCTCTCCCTGATGAGGTCAGCATACGTATGTGCCGACACCTGTGCCTGTTCCATCATCTCGGCTTCCTGGAAACGGTTGTGCAGGATGACGCTGATGGAAAGAGAGATCAGCAGAACCGGGACGATTCCGAGGACGAGTTTCCATGAAAGGGAGGAACGGCGCACAAGCCCTCACTCGACTGAGTTCATCAGGCTGTCGCTCTGGTCTTCGGCCCAGCTGCACAGCAGGTCCTTGTCGGCTTCACTCAGCTCCGCATCGGGATGTACCAGGAGATACGATTTCATCGGCATTTCGCCTTTGTCTACCACCGTGGCGATCATCTCCATCCGGGAGGCCTGGCGCTTGCGGGAATAGGCCCCCCATTCGGAAAAGTTCAAATGCTCCCTTCCTTCTTCCACGTCGTCGGCAACCAGCCATGAAACCGGAGCCACGGCGCTATACCACGGCCAGCGCGTTCGGTTGGAATGACAATCAGCACAGGCCCGGTCCAGCATGGCTCTGACATCCTCCGGAACGGTAATCCGGCTCGTGAGGGTCAGCGACGGATCTTCCGAAGGGTTCGTCCGGTCGGGCCGGTGGATGAACTGCATCGCGACGAACACGACGAGAGCAAGAACCACAGCCGCCTTCAGAAATGTCTTCATGTTCCTCTCTTGGAAGTTTCCCGATGATACGGAATACAGGAGGGAAGTTCAATTGTTCGCCGCGCCTTGATTGATCCACGTGCTGATGACGTTGATTGTTGTGTCCGGAAGGTACGGACCTCCCTGCGGCATCCGGACGCCGAAGGGAGGCGATACCTGAAGCTTCCGAATGAGATTGCTCGATGCTGCCTGCCCGGCAACGACGGCGGGACCGTGGTCGCCTCCCGCCAGAAGCTGTGCGGGCGTCCCGACGAAGAGCCCGCCGCTCCCTCCGTGACATCCCGTGCAACCGTGCCGCTGGAGTATCGGGAGGACCCGTTGTGAGAAGCTGATCGTTCCGGTCGGGGGCGGAGGGCCCGGCGGCGGCGCCGACCCCTGGGGATCCGTGCCCATGTCCTTGCATCCGGCGAAGAGTGCCAGCACAATGAGTCCGGCGAAGATACCGCGATGAGGAGAAGACTTCATGGCTATGCCCATTTGTGAATATTCTCGCGGGGTCACTTCAGCAGCATGAGCGTCCGTGCCAACGCCTGCCCGGAAGTCGAAGTGAGGCGGTACACGTACATCCCGCTCGCAAGCCCCTTCGCGTCAAACGTAGCGGTATACGCACCGGGTTCCAAATGCCCGTCGGCGAGAACGGCAACCCTCTGTCCGAGCAGGTTGAACACCTCGAGCGTGACGCCTCCGGGCGCGCTGATTCCGAAAGGAATCACGGTCAAAGGATTGAACGGGTTCGGGTAGTTCTGACCCAACACGAAGCCGGCGGGTGACGTCAGGGTTTCACGATTCACCGACGTGGCCTGTGACCCAGGGAAGCGAAGCTGACCGCGGATTTCTCCACCCGGATTCGTCGATGTATGAAAGTTCACGTACACATTGCCTGCAAAGAGAGAATCTTTTGCCACATCCGTGAGGGGTTGTGCTGCAGCGGCTGTCGACCAGTTGCCGTCGACGGTTCCCGAGGCCGGTTCACCCGAGACCGCTATTCCCTTCGCGATCCCGCCATTTCTGCCCTGTCCCGCAAGATGAAAGTGCCCGCCGGCGCTCAGCAGTCCGGTCAGACCCTGGTACGTAAACCGATAGCGCAGGTCATTCCGTTCCCCGTTAAGGATGGCGAAACCGCTCCCTGTCCCTGTCGCCGGCGTTGCAGGGCTCTCCTGGCTTCCGTCCAGCTGCACGGAGAAGCCCACCCCTGTGGCCAGGTCGAGCTGGCCGCGGATCTCCCCTCCCGCATTTGCGGCAGTGTGGAAGTTGGTATACGCCCGTCCGGAGAGGAGCGATTCAGCAAGCGCGATCGTAAGTGGCTGCGTGGCATCGGTCGAACTCCAGACGCCCGCTACCGTGCCGGCGGCGCCTGCTCCCGAGAGTGCAATCCCCTTCACCACAGGTCCGTTTCTCCCTTCACCGCCCGCATGGAAATGCCCGCCCGCACTCAGCACCCCGGTGAGTCCGAAATACGTCACGGCGTAGCGCGCCTCGGTGCGGGTGCTGTTGAGCACGAGATACCCTGCCCCTTTCCCATCGGCTGTTACTGCCGGTACTTCCTTATCGCTTTCCAGCGCGGCAACCAGACCCGTTCCGCCGCCGAGCAGAAGTTGACCGCGGATTTCTCCGCCCGGGTTGGTTGCCGTGTGGAAGTTCACGTAGAGTTTGCCGGCGATCGCCGAATCGACGAGAGCACTCGTCAACGGCTGCGTCCCGTCGGAGTCCCTCCACGTACCTTTCAGCAAAGCCGAGGCGGGGTCTCCGCCAACCGCGATCCCCTTCACGACCCCGCCCGGCGTTCCCACCGCTCCAGCATGCACGTGCCCGCCGGCACTCAGGACGCCGCTCAAATCCCTGTAGGCAATAACATACTCCATCTCCGTTCGATCGGGCGAAAGCACAAACGCGCCGGTCCCACCGGCAACAGTACTCACCGCAGGGGTCTCCTGTGATCCATCCAGATCAACGGTGAACAGGAGCGCCGTGCCAAGTTCCACTTGCCCGCGTATTTCCCCACCTGGATGTGCCGCGGTATGGAAATTGACATACATCCGGCCCGTCAGCAGGGACTCGACGAGAGCAGTCGTGAGTGGCTGCGTTGCGTCAGACGACCGCCAGACTCCGGAGATGGTTCTGGATGCTGAGTCTCCCGACAGCGCGATCGTCTTCACAACTCCGCCATTCCGCCCCGGTGTCCCGAGGTGAAAGTGCCCCCCCGCCGTCAATGGTCCGCTGAGACCCTGATACGTAATGACGTACGACAGTTCGGTCCGGTCGTCATTCAAGACAAACGAACCGGTCCCCGTTGCCGTGGTTGCCACCGATGGGGATTCCTGCGCGCCATCCAGCGAGGCCGTCAGGTGAATCTGGGAGATGGCCTGCAAAGAGACCAACACCAGGAGCAGCATGAGCAATGTTTTCATAGATCACCTCATTAATGAATGAACTTTGACTCCCCCGGGATGCACCCGCAACGCCAGGGGGTTGTGCCCGAATGTCAGTCCGGATTCCCATTCCGGTCATTGTCTTTGAACGCGAAGGCAAAAGAGGTTTTGATCCGGTCGTCGATCTCCCTGGTCTGAAGCACAGGGTCATACACGATTTCGCCCGTAGAGAACCAGGCATAGGGATCCACCTTGATCGTGACGTTCACCGTTCCTGATTCGGGGATCATCAGGGGAGCATCGAGCAGCAGTTGTTGCCGTGCCGATTCCCTGGAGGTGAACGTGAACGGCGTGTCGTGATAGAAGCCCGTAATCACGACGGAGAATCTTTGAGCCCCGCCTGAACCCGCGCGGAACACGGGGTCACTGAGGACTTCGTCGTCTTCTGGTTTGTGAAGGTCAAAACGAACCCTGTCATAGGTGCCTGGTCTGACCCGGGCCGCAGTCAGGACCGTCATTTTCGCCTCCAGGTTCAGATCGACGACCAGGGGACCGGTGTGTACGTCGGATGTGTCATCGGAGGCCGCCTGTCCGAATACTATCCGCTTGAGAAGGACTTTGACGGACGTAATGTGAAGCACTTCATGGCTGGGCTTGTGCTGGGCAACTATTGCGGCGGCCTGCACGCTGAGGTGCACGTTCTCGTCCGATCCGACGGGTTCCGTGCCGATGTCGTTGCAACCGGTCGAGAGAAGTCCGCTTGCCAGCACCGACGCTGAGGCAAGGCACAACAGCAGCCAGGGAGATCGTTTCATGGAAGACCTCGGATTGTGAGCCATGTGAATCTTGAGAGCGACCCCCACCACTTCAAAGCGCGTGCCGGAACCGAAATGCGATGAGAATCAGCCTTTTCAGCGCATCGGGAGAGGAAGATGTGTTACAATGGGGAGCTCATGCCACATGGGGAGTGAACGGGAGGATAAAGCATGAGGAACGATTGCCACATGTCGCGGAATGACGCAAGCAGATTCGAGTCTTGCTACGGAGCGAAAGGCCCTAGTCGGGCGCCGGTTCAGCGTGCACGGCGACCTTCCTGACCTCCGGGAACTGCTCATACATCCGGGTCTCGAGTTGAGACACCTGGCGATGGACTTCAGCAAGGGTCAAGGACCTCCGGAAGGCGCAGGATAGCGCCACCGTACAGAAGTCTTCGCCCCGCATGACCCTGACATCGCTGAACGAGAGGACATCGGGCTGCGTTGCGAGAAACGCCCGGATCTCCTGAAGCAGTGAATCACTCTCGGCCCGGGGAGCCACTTCTTTCTTACCCGGCACATACTCCTCCAGATGCACGGTCACATGCTTGACGGCAGGAAGCTCTCGCTGGATTTCCGCTTCCACCTCGTCGGCGATCGTATGGGCATCGACGAAGGAGAGTCCCGCCGCATACTCAATATCGAACTCGACGTGAAGGGCGCCGTGTTCATCGTGCACCTCGAGATTGTGCGGCGGGCGGAGGCCCCGTCCCACGACGATCATACGGATCTTGTCGCCGATGGTCTCGTCGCTGCTTTCGAAGGGTTCGGCATGCACAACCACGTCCACGCCGTGATGCCGGTCGCGGATTGCTTGCTCTACGTTGTCCATGATCACGTGCGCCTGCTGGAACGGGGTCGTGCGACGGATGGCCACGGTCGTGTCAATAAACACCTCTGCACCCGAAGGCCTGATCCGGATGCTGCGCACGTCTTCGACCCCCTCGACCTGCCGTACAACACCAAGGATTTCTTCATACAGTCCCTCGGGCACCCGGTCCATCAGCGCATCAATGGTCCGTCTTCCCAATCTGTAGCTGACAAAGAGAACGAGAATGGCGACCACGATTGCAGCGATCGCGTCAAGCCACACGTACCCCAGGGAAACGAACACCAGGCCGGCAAGGACGACGAGGGAGGACCAGACGTCGCTCGCGAAGTGCAGGGCATCGGCCTCCAGAGCCTGGCTCTTGTACTTGATGGCCACACGCTTCAGCGCACGCGACCTGCTGATATCGATGATGATTGCGACGCCAATGACGACAAAACTCCACACGGACGCTGACACGTGCGTTTCGCCGGAGACCAGCCGGTGGACGGCTTCCCAGATAATCCACGAGCACGTAACGATGAGGAGAAGGGTTTCAATGAACGCCGAGAGGTTCTCGATCTTGCCGTGGCCGTACATATGCTCTTTGTCCGGCGGCCTGTCGGACACGCGAACGGCCACGAAGGTGAGCAGGGCGGCAAGGAAATCCAGGCCGGAGTGCGCGGCTTCCGAAAGGAGTCCGAGGCTGTTTGTCTGGAGCCCGACAACAAGCTTGAGTCCCGTTATGAAGACAGCAGCCACAACCGACGTCAGCGCTATCCGGCGCTTTTCGCCGGAAGGCTCCCCCGCTGTGCTGAAATTGAGATGGTGAGGCATTTCGACCGCCTATTGTGGGGGAGCCCACCCTTTCCGGTTCCACCGTACCAGCTCGATCGTCACCGAGCCGAGCAGAACCTTCAACGTCCCGCGGAGCGGTACCGCGCACGCGTCGTCGCTGAACCAACCGGTGAAGTTCCCGGACATTCCGAAGATCCCCACCACGCTGGTGCTTCCCTCAATTTCTACTGCCTTGACAGGGGCATCTACCGCATCCAACTCAATGCTCGTCTTTTCACCGGGGAGGAGAAAGGTCGTTGTCCCCATCTTTCCGTGCAGGATCGTGGGGATGTCGACGGTCCGCCTGGTGTGCACCAGTGTCCGGGGAAGATACGCGATCGACAGACCGTCCACAAATTGCATGGTGTCCACGGTCAGTGTGTCCGTCAGATTCCGCTCGAATGCCGGTCCCTCAGCGTCATTGTGTTTCGTCTCCTCGACGATCACCCTGCGATGTGCCGTGTCGTAGTGGTAGAAGAGCCCCTCCCACAATCCATCAACCTGCTTGTCGGTCGACCAGGACCCCCGGGAGTAACAGAGGGTGTCCATCTGCGTGTGATACCGCGAGTGCAGGGACACATAGGGAATACCTTCGTACGAATCAATCCATGCATCGGCGGAGTAGTCCGGCCGCGCGAGCAGGCGGATCGTGCCCAGAGGGATGATCGTCCAGGTCACTTCGTAGACAAACTCCTCCTGTTCGGCCAGGAGTGTGCCGGTGGGGGGTGACCCCTGCATAACGCCGCCGGTCCGCATTCCTGCTGACCCGAGGAGGAGCATGGACAGGCCGGCTGCAAGGAGGTGGAGTAGTCGTATCATGGTCGCTCCAGTCGGAAACGGATCCGCAGGGCTCCTTCTTCGTGAGTCCAGGAGGTGAGTCGAAATGTGCCGCACTCTTTTGTCGAACGGACGTGCGTGCCGCTGCACGGGCACGCATCCGCGTCGCCGCAACGCACGATTCTGATGCGGTCACCTACTTCATCGGGGAGGCGCGAGAGATCAAACTGTTGCGCCGCTTCCTGCCGGGAAAGGTGCTCCTCCGTTACGGAAAGGTCGGCCGCTATGAGTTCGTTCACCCGGGCTTCGACGGTCCGTGCCTCCTCTTCGGTCAGGGTCCGATCGAACCGGTAGTCTGCCTTGGATTTCCTTTTTTCGAGATGGGTGGTAAATGGACGGCCTATCCCGAACATGTCAACAAGAACACCGGTCATCAGGTGCTCGGCCGTGTGCATTGCCGGGTCTGCCTCTTTCATGCTCATCCCTTCATGACCGCAAGTGGAACAAGTCTTGCCACCTTTCGTGCCAGTCCGGCCCCTGTCATGACATCCACAACGCGATGGACGTCCTTGTAGGCCTGGGGCGCTTCTTCAGTGAGCCCCGCCTTGCTCTGCCCGCGTACCTCAATGCCCCGGGAACGCATCATCGCAAGAAGCTCTTCAGCAGTGGTCTCGTTCTTGATTCGCGTCCGGCTCATCGCGCGGCCTGCGCCATGGCAGGATGATCCGAATGTCTCCTGCATCACCCGGTCAGTCCCGACCAGCACGTATGACGCAGTCCCCATGCTCCCGGGGACGAGCACCGGCTGGCCCACGGGCCGGAGATCATCCGGCAACGCGGGGTGCTGTGCCGGGAAGGCGCGCGTGGCCCCCTTCCGGTGCACGAGCACGGATCGGCGCTTGCCTTCCCACGTGTGCTCTTCGATCTTGGCAATATTGTGGCACACGTCGTAGACCACGCGGATGGACACGTTGCCGAACTCCCGTGAGAACACTTCGCGAACCCAATGCGTCATCATCTGCCGGTTGGCGAAGGCAAAGTTGGCGGCCGCAGCCATGGCCTGAAGGTAGACACGCCCCTCATCGGAGTGTATCGGAACACAGGCGAGCTGTCGATCCACAACGCTGATGCCGTGCTTCTTCATCCCCCGCTGCATTGCATCCAGCGCATCGGTGCATACCTGATGTCCCAGGCCCCGCGACCCGCTGTGAATGAGGAGGACGATCTGTCCCTTCCTGAACCCAAACGCCGTTGCGGTTTCCTCCTCAAATACTTCCTCCACCGCCTGGATCTCCAGGAAGTGGTTCCCCGAACCAAGCGTGCCGATCTGCTCGTGGCCGCGTTCCTTGGCCCGGGCGCTGACGCTTGCCGGCGAGGCCTGCGGCAGGGTGCCGTGATCCTCAATGCGCGCAAGATCCTCTTCCTCGCCATACTCCTGTTCGACGGCCCAACGCGCACCCTGACTCAGCACGTCGTCCAGTTGCTTTGCCGAAAGGCCCAGCCGGCCTTTCTTGCCGGTGCCGCAGGGGATATCGCGGAACAGAGCTCCAATGAGCGTCTGCAGCCGGCTCCGCACATCCCCGGGATCCGCGTCGCAGGCGAGCAGCCGGACGCCGCAGTTGATGTCGAATCCCACTCCACCCGCCGACACCACGCCATGGTCGATGTCCGAGGCAGCCACACCGCCGATGCAGAAACCGTATCCCTGATGCGCATCAGGCATGGCCAAAGATTTCCCCACAATCCCGGGCAACGTCGCAACATTGGCCACCTGCTCCAGGGTCTGGTCTGATTGAATCTGGCTCAGCAATTCCCTGTCCGCATAGATCAACCCTTCCACGCGCATGCCGGCTTTGTGCGTCAGGGGTACACGGTGACGATAGGAATCCAGGGTTTGGAGCATGTCAAACATCCACGAACACGCGGAGCCTCCATTCAGCTCCCGCGAGTTCCACAGCGAGTTGATGATACGTAATCCCTTTGACATCCGTGCGGAGGACATGACGATCCGGGTCAAAGGGTTCTCCCACCACAACGGCCCGTAGGTGCGAGCTCGTCACCGCGGTGACAGTCGCATGACGAACGAGAAACTGCTCGCCGTCACAGAAGTAGAGGATCTCCGAAAGCCAGAGGAAGAGGAGGTGTTCCAGATCGGAACCTTCCAGAACGACTTCTTTGGGGATGCGTCCATGAATGGTCGCAGGGTCCGCTAGCAGTGACATCAGTCCATCTGCCGCAGACGCAAAGGCCTCCGCAACGGTGTTTCCGTGCGCCTCGATGCCGATATCGGCCGGATGCGCCAGGAGTGTGAACCGGGTTTGCATCGGAGGGGACTACGATGAGGTTGGTGTGTTGGGCCCGGCATCCTGTCCCCTCTTCACTCCCAGCCCTTTGCCGGCTGCATCGACTGACGTGAGCACCCGCCGGATGATGATCACATCCATGACCGCCCCGATAAAGGCCAGCGCGACGCCGACGCTCGTGGATGAGAATTCCGTGCCGAAAAGGGTGAACATGGATTCCGCGGAGGAGCCCATGATGGCGAGGACGATACCGCCGATGAAGAGAATCCCCCCGAGGATTGTGGCGGCTATGATGGACGTTTTCCAGACAGGAGCAGCCGCTTCGATGTTCTGTGCCATTACAGCGCCTTTCGGGGGTGAGATGCGCAAGGAAGTACAATTGCGAATATACGCCCCCGGGGGCGGAGTGTCAAGGGGAAGACAGTCTCTTTTGGGCAAGCACGACGCAGTCTTTGGATGTTGCCGGATCGTATGGCGCCATGGAGATGCCGCCGTAGAGCCGAACGTCCTCAAAGCCCGCTTCGACCATGATCTCGCGAAGCTCGTCATCCATGACCGGGCGCAGGATGATTGAATTCTCTGAGAGTTCTTTCCCCGACTCCATGTTGGTCTGGGTGATATGGAACCGGATAAGGTCGCCCACGTATTCGTACCAGCGGGTAAACTGCGTTGAACCGACCTGCCGGACCATCTGCACTCGTTCCCGTGTCGCAAGGATCTGCCGGTAATTCAGCACCTGCACGAATGCCACGCCGCCCGGCCGGAGGATGGAATGGAACGCAGTGAGTGTTCCCAGGAGATCCGCCCGCGATGCGCTGTGCGCAAGCGTGTTGCCCAGGGCGAAGATCGCATCCTGACGTACCGTCACCAACTCCGGAAGACGGTGAAACGGGGCCACGTGCGTGTCGACGTGCAACCCCATCCCGGCTGCACGCTTGCGGAGTGCTTCAATCATATCCGGAGAGATATCCACGGCGGTGACCTGGACGCCTAGTTGCGCGAGCAGCAACGCATGAAATCCTGTTCCCGTACCGGCGTCCAGCGCCGTCGTGATGCCATAGTTGTCCACCAGCAGCTTGATGAACGGCCGCTCACGGACAAAACGCTGGTCAAAGGATGTCATCGCATCGTAATCGCGCGACAACCAGTCATAGAACGGGGCGATGCCGGTCGTTTCAGTCATGGGGCCCATAGGCCGGAACCTCTCCACGGAAATGCTGATAGACGGGAGCATCCAGACTCTGGAATCTTCGCAGGTATTCCTCCCGGGAGATGCTGTTCTGCCAGAACCCCGCAAGCATGGCCATGCCGGTCACGGCGACAAACGCACCGGCGACGAGCATACCGTACACTGGCGTGGGTACCGGGCGACTCTTGCGGCTCAAGCGAACGTCGAGCGTGTCTTTCACCGGGCACACCGCTACACATGCCATGCAGCTCATGCATTCGTCACTCCACACGCGGCCCGCCTTGTGCACCTTGATGCGGGACGGACATGCCTTGGTGCACAACTCGCAGTCCACGCACGTTTCCTTGTTCCTGGTGATCTTCAGCGGACTGAGCCACCCCGCAATGCCGAGCATTGCGCCGTATGGACAGAGATAACGGCACCAGAAGTTCTTGACAACCACGGAGAGGAGAACGAGAATGATGATGGTCCAGAGGGCCGTCGACGAAATATCGGCAAAGAAGAGGTACATCTTCACGTCGGCCATCTTGTTGTAGGGGCTGTAGATGAACATGCGGAGCGCATCCAACCCCATGCCGGCAACGGAAAACACAAAGAACGCCATCAGGAGGTACTTCAGGGAGCGCAGCGGGTAGTCCAACCAGCGAGGGATGTCCCAGGTCCGCCCAAAGATTCTCTGCCCCAGCATCCAGAGCGATTCACTCAATGTTCCGACCGGACAGAGCCAGCTGCAGAAGGCCTTCTTCAGGAGGAGACTGACTGCAACAATGGCAAGGAGGATGATGAGTCCGGAAGGATGCACATTGTTGATGATGCCCGTATGCCACCAGTATTTCAGGCTGATCAATGCGCTGATCGGCAGGAACCCTTCCACGCCGGGAGGGCGAGGCATAAACGCTTCCGCACCGCCGCTCGTACCCCACTGCATGAACAGGGTGAACTCCGCTCCGATCCAGAGGCAGAGGAGGGCGAATGCGAGCTGGATGGCGGAACGTTGGTACTGGGAGTCTTCGGACAAGCGTTTGAAGATGCGGCGGTACCAGACGCTTTCGCTCTTGTACGCAGGCTTCCCGCGGCGAAGCTCAGGCGGGATCTTCTTGATCGCCAGCTTGCGGGGTTTGGGCCGCGTGAGTCCCTCCACGTCCACCCTCTGCGTAGTATCGGCGAAGGGTTGGCTCCCCATTCTCGTGGACAGGTGAGTGTGCTTTCCCGCGAAAGGGCCCGTCGGTGTTTCATCATGGTAGCGCATAGTAGTTCTTCTCTCTCTCCGCTTCCCTGTCCCATTATTCAGACTGTTCTGTCTGATTTCTTCGCAACTCAAAACTCCGCTAGCGTTTTGACTGATACTCCGGTTTCTTCATATCGCGGGCGAGCTGGGCAATGTTTTTCTTGACCAGCCTCGTGTAGATATCCTCTCTCAGTCCCCCCCACGTACTGTGCACCGAACAAGGCTTTTTTTCAGAGCATTCCGGAAAGCCCAGGACGCAGGACCGGGTGAATTCGGTACCGTCAATGGCGTCCACGATATGAAAGAGCGTGATTTCTTCTGCCGGCATCGCAAGGGAGAATCCGCCCCTGGGGCCCTTTTCCGATGCCAGAAGCCCCTTTCTGGTCAGATCTTGCAGGATTTTGCCCAAAAAGTGGTACGGGATCTTGAGTCTCTTCGTGAGCTCCTGGGTTGTGATCTTCTCCTTACCGGCCTTAAGGGCCAGGTAGAGCACCGCCTGGAGGGCATATTCGCATTGTCTGGAGAAAAGGACGCTCATTTGTAAATCAGATTATTTAGTCTGAATATACAAGACGGAACGCACTTTGTCAAGGGAAATCGTCTCACGAATACGCCCCCGGTCGCCCTTGCGGACCCCCGCAAGTCAGCGCCGGTCGAGCGCCTCACGGACGACGGCGTCGGCAATAACGGGCCACAGCCGCCCGTCGAGTGCCTCACGGACGACGGTGTCGGCAATAGCGGGCCACAGCCGCCGGTCGAGTGCTTCACGGACGACGGCATCGGCAATAGCGGGCTACGACCGCCGGTAGAGCGCTTCACGGAGAACGGCATCGGCAATTGCCGGTAGCCGGCGCCGGAGTTCCCGGCTCAGGCGAAGTCCGGGAGTCGAAATGTCCCGGGGCACAACCCCGACGCACACGATCGGCGGAAGGTCAAACAAAGCCCGACTCGCATTCAAGAGATCCTGGATCCCTTCCGTGTGGGCGGAGTGAAACAGGTTCTTCGTGCCCGCCCGGCCGGCAGGGTACCAACGGAAGACCGCACCCGGAGGGGCCTTCACCGCGGCGGCATCCACAATGATCACCTTCCTGCGATTGCGCATCGCCTCCAGAAGGGGCAGCCCCACCGTCCCCCCATCCACGAGCTCGATGCAGCGAGGCAGCCGGCGCCGGCTCAGTGCCCGGATCACGTGTACTCCGATCCCCTCGTCCGAAAGGAGAAGATTTCCCACCCCGATGACGGCGACCGGTGGGGTGCCGCGCTGTCCGTGGAGACCCTCAGCGGTCACAGTATCCTGAACTTCTTCACTGCTTTCCCCGGTTCCAGAATATGGACCGCGCACGCAATGCACGGATCGAACGAGCGGACGATCCGCGCCAGCGGGAACGGGTTCTCGGTGTCATCCACCGTCGTGCCGATCAGCGCCTGTTCGATCGGGCCGGGTTGATTCCGGTCATCGCGCGGGGAAGCGTTCCAGGTCGTCGGGACGACGGCCTGGTAGCGCGAGATCTTGCCTCCCTGAATCTCGACCCAATGGCCAAGGGCTCCGCGCGCCGCGCACCAGAGCCCCATCCCCTGTCCCGTTTCCGGAATCACATAGGGAACGCAGACAGGTTCTTCGAGCTTCACCTGCATGATCATCTCGCCAAGACTATCGGCCACGAGCTTGCACTCGATGGCGCGCGCGAGGTGCCGTCCCATCACCGAGGAAAGATGCGACGCCTCCAGCTGCAGATCGTGGAGTGTCTTGTCGATCAGCTGCTTGCCGGCGGGAAGCGACCCATTGGCCTGCATCATGGCAATGCGGGCAAGGGGTCCGACCTCATACACTTTCCCGTCGTACCGCGGCGACTTGAGCCAGCTGTATGCCTCCTTCTTCCCTACGGCCGGCGTCGTTTCCCCCTTCGTGGGGTGAAGATGCGACCCGGACCTGTACCAGGATGACCGTACATCCTCGAGTATGGCACCGGGATCGACGCTCTCCAGCTTACCGTCCACTTTCCTTCCCATGGGAAACAGCCGCTTCCTGCGCGTGACATCGGGCTCCGCGTCCAGGTCAAAGAGTCCGAAGGACAGGTAATTCTTCGGCCCGACGCCGATGGAAAAGTAGTCGCGGTACACCTCCGACAGGGTGATCACATCTGGCAGGTAGACGTTATCGATGAACTCCGTCAGTTCTTTCAGCCGCCAGAGCGACGTAGTGATGTTGTCGATGCGCGGAATAATGCTCACCCCGCCGGGAACGATGGAGGCCACGTGCGGCATCTTCCCGGACCAGATGGCGGAAAGTTCATGCGCCTTGAGCCGGATCTGGTACGCCTGGATATAGTGCTGGATGAGCGCATCATGAACGCTCTTCGGAACCCGATAGTCGGATTCATAGCGGGGAATGAACGGCGGCACGTCCGGACCCCGGAAATAGTCCAGAGAGGCCAGATGGTAGAAGTGCAGGACATGCGACTGCACGTAATTCGCCGCCTGCATGATGTTCCGGATGATACGGCCGTTGTTCGGGGGCATGATCCCGAAGGCATTCTCGAGCGCCAGCGTTGAGGCGATCGCATGCGGCGTCGGACATACGCCGCAAAACCGCTGTGAAATCTGAATTGCATCCACGGGATTTCTTCCGATCAGGATCTGCTCGAACCCGCGGTAGAGCGTTCCCACCACACGCGCATTAACCACTTTTCTGTCTTCGATGTCGGCTTCAATCTTCAGATGGCCTTCGATCCGGGTCATGGGATCGATCGCGATGGTCTTGCGGAGCGTTTCCATGTGGCCTCACCTCCTCTGATAGATTGGTGAGTGCGCGTCGGGGAAGCCCTTTTCCGTGCAGCCAATGCACGGTGCGCCCGCGTTAATGCACCAGCTCACGCTGCCGTTCCAGAGCCGGATCGGACAATCGGCGTTCGTGAAAGGCCCCTTGCATCCGAGCTCCAGCAAACACCCTTCCTGCCCGAACTCGGTGGAAAAGATCCCCTCATCCAGATAATCGCGATTGACGCAACGGTTATGCACCGACCTTCCGTAGAAGAGCTTCAGCCGCCCGAACTCGTCCAGCTCCTTCGGTTTCGGCATGCCGTACAGGAGGATCTTGGCAACGGTGCCGATGAACCAGTCGGGGTGACAGGGACATCCGGGGATGTTGATCACCGGCGTGTCAATCTTGAAATCGGCGAAGACGTCCAAGACTCCTTTACAGCCGGTCGGATTGGGCGCAGCCGCGGGAATGCCGCCGTACGCCGCACAGGTTCCCACCGTGAGCACTGCCATGGCCTCACGTCCGTAGGTATCGACCCAGTCAAGCATTGTTTTGGCATGGCCGTTCTCCTCCCCAATGACGCCGTACGCTCCCTTCTCTGCAGTGGGAATTGCGCCCTCGACCACCAGGATGTATTTCTTCCTGGACTTCTCCAGCGTGTTCCTCGCCGCTTCAATCGAGAGCGAGCCGGTGGCCGCCATGAGCGTGCCATGGTAGGTCATCAGCAGTTGGTGACCAGGCAAGACCTGCTCGAGAATGACGTTCTTTATGCTGGGGTGAATCGTGTTGATCACGGACACCGAGCATCCGCTGCAGGTGGATGCCTGAAGCCAGATGATCGGGTATTCCTTCACGGCGTCCTGGAGTGCGTGGGCCAACCGCGGAAGAAAGGCATCTGCGAGGCCGAGGGCGACGGGTGCTTTCACCGCCCACTGAACAAACTCCCTCCGCGATATCGCATCACGGAATGACATAGACCTTCCCTTTCGTCAGGATTTCGTAGGTGTGAATGGTGCAGGCAGTGGGGAGTCCGGAGTCCCTTCACGGAGCTCGACGATTCGTCGCTCGCACGGGATGGAGCTTAACGTACACTCCGCAAAAACCAAAGTCAACAATCACAAGCGCAAGTCGCAATCTTCTTGATGCCTCCACTGAATTCTGTTTGGCATTGGTGTATTCGTGCGGATCGAGACTGTTGAGAAATGCACCACTTGAACCAGAGCTTGGATGGATGTACATTCTGAATGTCCACTCCAACTACTCCGGGGAAATCCCAACATGACCCAACGGCTACCTTTGGCGCATACGTGTGCCTGCATTTTCCTCTTCGTCTTCTCTTTCCGCCCTTTTCCGGCGGCGGCTCAGCCGGGCCTGGTATCTTCTCGCACCGTAGCTCCGGGCGTGATTCATATGGAATTTGTCCTTCCGGGTCCGAATACCCTGGACGTCCTGGCAGTTTCTCTCGACAATCCCTTCATCACGCTTGAATCCTACAAGCCCGATGGTCTGACCAGAACCACGCTGCAGTCTGCGGCCAACGATCGCGAGGGACATCGCGTCATCGGAGCGGTGAACGCCGATTTCTTTTCGTTCGAAACGGGATGGCCCGTCGGAAACCAGGTGGTGAACGGGACGTGGGCACATGGAGTCCATGCAGTGCGATCGCATCTGGCGATAGACACTGCCGGCCAGCCGTTCATCGAGCGGCTCGCGTTTTCCGGACGCATCCGGGCCCGAGATGGTTCATCCTTCGCCGTCTCATCCGTCAATACCAATCGCGCCGCCGGAACGCTTGTCGTGTATACCGGGTTCCGGGGCCCCACGACAGAAACTGACGGCACAGGCATGGAATGCGTCCTTACCTTCCTGAGCCCTTCCGTGGCTGCCGGCGATACGCTGTCTGCGATTGTGACGACCAAAGTTCCGGGTGGAGACAGCGATATTCCGGCCTCCGCATGTATTCTCTCCGCCGCTGCCGGGGCGCCGACGACCTTCGTCACCAATTCTCTGAATATCGGCGATACCGTGCAGCTGTATCTTGGTTTCACTCCGCCGTTGCGCAGCATCCTCCAGGTGCTGGGCGGAGCTGGCCGCTTTCTCCTCGACGGACGCAACGTGACGGACAGCATGTCCACCTTCGAAGGAATTGGCCCCTCGTTCACTGCCGTCCGCCATCCCCGAACGTTTGTGGGATTCAACAGGGATACCACCACGATCTATCTCTGCACGGTCGACGGCCGCCAGTCCAGCAGCATCGGGATGACCTTCGCCGAGATGGCGGACTTCCTCCTGTCAATCGGCGCATGGGAAGGGTTCAATTTTGACGGGGGCGGCTCCACCACGATGGTCGTGAGGGGCGACGTTGTCAACTCGCCTTCAGATCCCGCCGGCGAGCGGAGTGTAGCCAACTCCCTCCAGGTCATCAGCACCGCTCCCCTCGGCTCCCTCCACCGGCTGGATCTTCAGCCCAAACGCGTGGAGTTGTTTCAGGGAGGAAGCCGTCAATTCACCGCTTCCGGTTTTGACGAGTACTACAACCCGATCGCACTCCCCCCGGCGGTAGACTGGGAATGCAGCCCGTCCCTCGGGAGTATCTCCGCGTCCGGCCACTTCACCGCAGCGCTGACGAACGACAGCGGCTGGGTGTTCGTGCGCTGGAATACCGTCGTGGACTCCGCGTTTGTGGTGTCGCGTGTCCTCTCCGCTCTCCGGGTCTACCCCACGTGTCTTGTGATGGTGCCCGGCGAACAAGTCACGCTTGTTGCGCTCGCCCGGGACAATGCCGGAAGCTCCTTCACGCTGGACAACCGGCACCTGTCGTTCTTTCCCACAGGCATCCACATCAATGCGGATGCAACGGGCCTGATCACGGCCAGAGACTTTGGCACCGGCCAGCTGAGCATTCAGCTCGACACGCTGCACGCGGCCATTCCGTATGATCTTCGCGGCACGGACACCAGCATCGTGATCGACCCGATGGAATCGCTCTCGTCCTGGGACACGACGCTCACCGGCCTTCAGCAGGGCGACGTGCAGGTCACGCTCTCCGGTGATCACGGAGCACCGGGCGCGTCTGCCATGAAGATCGAGTTTGCATTCCCGGAAGCAAAGGCCTCCGTCATGCTGAACACCAGCATGCCGCTCTCCGGGCGGATTGACAGCTTGGTGCTTCGCGTGTTTGGATCGGGCAATGCCGACACCATCCGTTTTCTGGTGAAGGATAAAGACAACCAGTCCTTCCAGGTGACTCCCACTTCCGCCATTGACTGGGCGGGAGAGTGGCGGACCCTCGGCGTGGTCATGTCCCGCGCAATTCCCCTGGGAGGCGGGACTCTGGACTATCCCGTCACCGTGACCGGAATTCGCATAGATCCCGGACGGGCGAATCTGAGCGGCGGTACGATTGCCGGCACGTTGCTGCTTGACGACCTTGGCGCCCACTATCCTCTCCGCACCGTTGCCCCTCAGGTCCTGTTTGATTTCGAAAGCGGCGTGGGCGGCTGGCTCACACCCGCACAATCCAACGCAGCCCAGCTCAAAGGCATCAACATTGCCGCCTCATCCCTCGCCCAATCCGCCGACCGGGCATACCAGGGTTCATACTGCGGGAAGTGGACGTTCGTGGACGATGCGTCCAGCGGTGTGGACTGGGATGTTCGCATGACAAGGGGAACAAGTTCGGACCTCGGTTCCATGCTGCGGGGAAGCTACGTGGGTGCCTGGGTGTATGCCGAGGGAGAGACTTCCACGCAATTGCAGATCGCCATTCGTGACGGCAACGGACAGATATGCGCCGGGCCGCTCTTTCCGGTCCGCCACTACGGCTGGAAACTCATCGGCACAAAGCTCGACGAAGACCTCTTCGCGCCGTATCTCACATCGGGAAAGATCACGGACGCCGGCAACAAATTCAACGGTTTCCGTCTGCGGGGCTCCGATGCCGTGCTTTCCGGGCAGTCCAGAACCGTCTACATCGATAAACTTGTCACCAGCGCCCTTACCGTTCCCACGGGCTTCATTGCGTTCACGGCGGAGTGGAGCGCGCCGCTGGTCCGCCTGCATTGGGCCGTCAACTCGGAAATCAGCATCAACCGGTATGCGGTGGAGCGTGGAACCGGCACGGCATTCGAAGAGATCATGTCGCAGGCAGGCAGGGGGAACATCGACACGACCATTCACTACGAAGTGATGGACACCCCGCCCGCAGGAACCGTGGTACACTACCGCATCCGGCAGATAACAAACGACGGCGGCCAGGAACTCTCCCAGACCATCGTCGTCAACACGGCGTCCAATAGCGTGGGGCCGGGAAGCGACGTACCCGAATCCTACCAGCTCCTCCAGAACTTCCCCAACCCGTTCAATCCCTCAACGACATTCGGATTCGCCTTACCCGTGGACAGCCATGTCCGCCTGGTGGTATACAACACCCTTGGGCAGGTAGTGGCAGAGGTCTTGAATTCCGTAAGACGGGCAGGGTATCATCGGCAGGTATGGAGTCCGTCGCTCGCCTCAGGTGTATACTTCTATCGTATGGAGGCAAACGGAGTGAACGACTCTCAATCACGATTCCTTGATACCAGGGCGATGGTGTACGTCAAGTAGTACGCCATTCCGCACACCTATCATCTCGGCAACGATGCTCACAGCGATTTCCTCGGGGGTGTGTGACCCGATGGGCAGACCCACCGGGGCATGCAGCCGCGCGATTGCCCTCTCTTCGATCCCTTCTTTGCGCAGCGCGTCCAGCAATGTGCGCACCTTCTTTTCGCTCCCGATCATTCCGATGTACCGCCAGGGGAGTCCGATGACCTGCCGGAGCACCTCTCCGTCGTGCTGATGCCCGTGTGTCATGATGACGCCGAACGAATCGGATGATACCGGACAGTGCGAAAGCACGCCGTCGTAGGGGGCGCAGATGAACCTGGCGGCAGAGGGATGTTTTTCTTTCGATGCCCATTCCTCGCGGTTATCATAGATCGTAACGGCAAAGCCGGTCCATGCGGCAAGGCGGGACAGCGCCACGCCACAATGCCCGCCGCCAAATATCGTAAGCGGGATGCCCGCCGCCAACGGTTCCACCAGGATTTCTTCGACTCCTCCGCAAATCATCGGCGTCACATATTCCGCATCCGAACCTGAACCCAGGTCAAAACCCCATTTCAGAGGCGATGTGGGCCGCTCCGCGCGTATCTTTTCGAGAACCGCCTTCTCGAGCGCTCCTCCTCCAATCGTGCCGGAGATCAGTCCGGCGTCGCCGACAATCATCTTCATCCCCACGCGCGCAGGAGTCGATCCGGTCGAAGTTACTACCGTACAGAGCCAGGAGGGCGCACCCGCGCTCGCCGCATCGGCCAGTCCGCGATAGAAGTCACTGTTCATAACCACCTTTCCAAAAGAGTACCAACGGAACACTTCATCTCACACGATCGCGGATCAGCCCGGACGGGATCACTCCGCTGTCCGGAGATCCCCCGGAAGATTGATATTCCGGACAACTCCTTCGTCCTCAACCTCCAGCCGCTCCACCTGGATGCCGCTACTGGCAATCACCTCCCGCAATGACACGGAGTAATCTGCCTCCAGCACGGCGTGAAATGCCGCCGCCGGTATGAGTACAGGATGCCCTCCCCGGCCCTGGAAGACCGGCTTGATGAGGTGATCTGGATGCACGCCGATCCTGCGGACCAGGGCGGAAATCGTACTGTCCGAAACGTACGGGTGATCAACGGGCATCACCAATGCGCCGGGAGACTCTACCAGGTGTCGCAGTCCCTCGATCACTGACGACAGCATTCCCCGCTCCGGCTTCGCATTGACAACGATCCGGACGCTCCCCCCAGTTTGTGCCGCAATCAGACTACGTTCGGCTGATGACACGACACAGACAATCGGAGACAGTCCGAGCCGTGTAGCCTGCGCAACTATTGTCTGGAGAAAGGTCGAAGTACCCAGCGGCAACCTGTATTTTGGCGTCCCTATCCGGCTGCCGCTTCCTGCGGCCAGGATGATGGCCCCGACCATCCCGGTCACGACAGCCCGATCTCGCGGTTGAACTCTTCAATGAGCGAATCGATGCGTGCCGGTTCCTCCTCAAAAAGCTCCTTCCAGTACTCGGGATCCCATTGCGCATTCAATTCTTCCGTGGTTTTCCCCTGCTGTTCCACCCACGTATAGTACTTCAAGTTGTGGATGGCCTTCCTGTCGTGGTATCCGAGATCCTTGAAGAATTCCGGGCGCTGGTGATGGAGCGGTCCTTCGAGATCCATGACGGCCTGCCGGATGTTGTAGGCACCTCGTGCAGCGGCCAGCTCGGTGAGGCGCGACCTGTACATGTCCGCCGAGTCCGTAAATACGGTCAGGATGATGTCCTTCTTTGACAGTTCGAAATACCGGGCCGTCTTGATTGCCGAAAGGAGATTGCAGATGGACGAGATACCCAGAAGCGGAAGCAGGTCAACAGTATCTGCCGGAACGCCCGCATCAGCAAGGAGACCCTTTCCCTCCTCTTCGTTCAGCAACCGGAGTACCCGCATGCAGTCTTCATCATCGATCGCAGCTATCGCATCGGTGTTGCGGACGTTGTGCACCCAGGGAACATGCTTGTCGCCTATCCCCTCGATTCTGTGTCCGCCGAAACCGTTCATCAAAAGCGTCGGACACTGGAGCGCCTCCGTGGCGACGATCTGCATCCCGGGATGCAATCGTTTGAGATAATCGCCCGCTGCAATGGTCCCCGCAGAACCTGTTGCCGAGACATACGCGGCAACGCGTCCGCCCGGACCCGAACATTCGAACACTTCCTGGAGTGCCGGACCGGTCACGGCGTAGTGAAAAAGCGGGTTCCCGAACTCGTCGAACTGGTTGAAAATGACATTCCGCGGATCCTTGCGCAGCTCCCAGCACTTGTCATAGATCTCTTTCACATTGGATTCACACCCGGGGGTCGCGATTACTTCTGCACCAATCTCCCGCAGCCAGTCAAAGCGCTCGCGCGACATTTCCTCCGGAAGGATCGCCACAGCCGTGCATCCCAGGAGCGCGCAGTCAAACGCGCCGCCTCTGCAGTAGTTCCCGGTCGAGGGCCATACCGCCTTGTGTCTGTCCGGATCAAATTCCCCGCTGACCAGCCGCGGCACAAGGCATCCGAAAGCGGCCCCGACCTTGTGTGCCCCGGTCGGAAAGAACTTCCCGGTCAAGCCGATGATCCGGGCCTGAACGCCCGACAATGCTGATGGGATTTCCAGATGATTGACGTCGCCGAACAAGCCGGAGGAGACGTTGTTCTTCCAGCTGATCCGGTAGAGGTTCACCGGGTTCACGTCCCAGAGTCCCACGCCGGGAAGTGTGGCGAGGACACTCTTCGGGATGTCTGCGGGGTGTGCCATCTGGTGGAGCGTAGGTATGGTGATTTTCCGGTCGCGGCACCGCCTGGCTGTCCGCTTCTGCACGGATGGATGAACATTCTTGACAATGCGCGAAAAGACCTGGTCTGTCATAGTGACCTCGGCGTTTCCCGGGAGATCAGACGCGAGAGGACCTCGACCGGATTGGGGATTCGTGTGAGGAAGATGAGCGCAGAGATCACAAAGGGCTTGAAGCCGGCCTGTTTGTAGGTGGGGATCCGATACCGTTCAAACACGTCCGCGGAGACCTCTCCCTGCGCGCAACTCACGCCGGAGATATCCGCCGGCAGGCAGTGCATGTAGAGCGCTTTGCCCGATGCAGTCATGCGCATTTTCTTGTCGTCGCATTCCCACTGTTTGTGCCAGGCGTTCTCTTTCAGGCACTGCTGTTCGAGATCCGCCAGCCCCTGTTTGTCCCCATGCTTCAGGAGATCTGTGCGCTTTTCCATGACATGAAACGGCGCCCAGGATTTGGGATAGACCACGTCGGCACCCGCAAATGCTTCCTCCATGGAGTGGGTGACGGCGAACGATCCTCCGCTTGCGCCGGCCTGTCTGCGCGCTAGCCCGGCAACATCCGGCAGAAGATCGTATCCTTCGGGATATGCCAGGGTGACGTTCATGCCGAACCGTGTCATCAGTCCGATAATGCCCTGAGGGACGGACAGCGGCTTTCCGTAGCTCGGCGAATACGCCCACGTCATCGCGATCTTCTTTCCCCGCAATTCCTCCAGGCCGCCAAAGTGGTTCCGCAGATGGAGCAGATCGGCAAGCGATTGCGTCGGGTGGTCCACATCGCACTGCAGATTGACCACGGCAGGGCGCCGGTGCAGCACGCCCTGATCGAATCCCTCCTGCACAGCAGCGGATACCTCGCGCATGTACCGGTTGCCCTCCCCGATAAACATGTCGTCCCTGATCCCGATCGCCTCGGCAAGGAACGAGATCATGTTTGCCGTTTCGCGGACCGTCTCGCCGTGCGCGATCTGCGATTTCACTTCGTCCAGATCCGCAAGCCCGAGGCCGAGCGCATTGGCCGCGGACGCAAAGCTGAAGCGTGTCCGTGTGGAATGGTCACGGAATATCGAAATCGCCAAGCCGGTATCGAAGACGCGATACGATGCACCCGCGCGATGCAGTTCCTTCAGGCATTCGGCAACGAGCAACACTGCCCGGATTTCATCTTCCGTGTGATCCCAGGTGAGGAGAAAGTCCTTGTTGTAGAGATTGGCTGTAAGACGCGAGAGCGAATCGATGTGTGTCTGCATGGGGTAAAAAGCCGTGTTGAGTATGACAAAGAGTGATCGGATTGTTTGTTATCGTGCAGCGTTCGGCTCTGCTTCTGCATGCCGCGGAGTGTCATAGTATACCGCAGCGGCCTCGACGGCATCCACGATCTGTTGGTATCCGGTGCAGCGGCAGAGATTGCCGTAGATGGCGCGCCGGATCTCGGCACGCGTCGGGCGTGGATGCTTCAGCAGGAAGGCATGCGCCGTGAGGACCATCCCGGGTGTGCAGAAGCCGCACTGAATTGCCCCGTGGTCCACAAAGGCCTGCTGGAGCGGATGCAGGCTCCCATCGGGATTTGCCATTCCTTCAATGGTCGTGACGCGCCGGCCCGCAACATCACGAACGCGCTTGGTGCAGATTTTCAGCGGCGCGTCGTCGAGGAGTATCGTGCATGCTCCGCATGCCCCAATATCACATGCGTTCTTGGTTCCGGTAAGATCCAGGTCCTCGCGCAGGAACTCGACGAGGCGCTTTTCTTCCTGTGCCCGCGTCACGCGTATGGTTTTTCCGTTTACGATGAGTGTCAGGTCCATCCTTTACTCTGTCGATGTGGAACGGATGGGAATGGTGAAATGACGTTTGCCTGTGGCATGGTAGAGGGCATTCGCGATTGCGGGAGCCATCAATTCATTCGTCGGTTCGCCGATGCTTTTTGCGCCTGATGGGGATTCCGGGTCGGGATTCTCGATGATGATGGCCTTCATCTCCGGCATGTCCATCGCGCGAGGAATACGATAGGCGTTAAGATTCGTGTTCTGAATCCGCCCATCCGCAACCTCGAGGTCTTCGAAGAGCGCATAGCCAATACCCATGGCCATCCCGCCGTAGAACTGTCCCTCCAGCATGGCTTTGTTTACGGCCTTTCCGACGTCGTGCGCCGCAACCGCGTTGAGCAGCCGGACCTTCCCGGTATGCCGGTTCACGGTCAGCTCTAT
>JADLEA010000086.1 GCA_020846365.1 Bacteroidota bacterium | reverse complement strand
CGCACTGCGGGATAGTCAGTTCGTCTTCGGTCCCGAGATCGGCCGGGAAGAGGGATCGGAGCGGGCAGTTCCGGGGACCGTGTACTCTTCGGCCCCCGCCGCGTTGAAGTCGGTTTTCGAGTCGCACCAGGGGCAAACTGCCGGTCCCTATGAAGATGCCTATGGTGTCTTTGTCAGCGCATTCTTTCCCGTGATGGACTCGCGCGCAAACAGGGTCTTTGCTGTCATCGGGGTTGACGCCGAAGCTGGAACATGGGCGACGGATGTTGCCGGCGCACGGTTGCTTGTGGTGTGGTTCATGCTTTTCCTCGTGGTGGTTCTGCTGTTCGGGGGTTCGTTGCTGGAGACCCGTCATTCGCAAACGCAGATCCGGCGATGGTGGCATCGTCACATCGAGGCAGTTTTGACGGCGACGCTTGGCCTGGCCCTTACCGTGGTGGCGGTAACGGTTTCCCACAAGATCGAGAGCCGCTCGCGGCACGACATGTTCTCGCGGCTGGCGGATGCAAATGCCGCGATGTTCGAAGAGACGGTCAAAGAAGTCCGCGGACAGCTGTCCGGACTCGTCCGGTTCTTCGAAGGGAGCGAAGTGGTCACGCGGGAGGAATTCCACCGGTTTGCTGCACCCCTGGCGCGCAATGGCATCGTGCAGGCGTTCGGATGGGCTCCCCTGGTGCCAGGGTCCGAGAGGTCGCGGTATGAAACCCAGGCGCGGAGTGAGGGTTTGGCGTTGTATCGGTTCAACGAGCGAGATAACCGGGGAAGGCTCAGACCTGCTATGTCGCGGGAGCAATACCTCCCCATCTTCTACGTCGAACCGATGGCCGACAATGCACCTGCTCTGGGATTCGATGTCAGCGCGGACAGCTTGCGCCGAAGCGCGTTGAGTCAAGCGCTTGAAACGGGCCTGGCGACAGCAACTGACCCTCTCCCGCTTATGGTGGAGGGAGAAAACCCCAACGGCTTCATAATTTTCCAGCCCGTGTATGAAGGGACGTCGGAAGAGTGGTATGATCGGCCATGGAACGCAGACGGGCGAAAGCTTCGCGGATTCGTTGTTGCAGTCATTCGACCGGATATGGTCATGCGCGAAACCTTGATGCGCTCGGGCCACCATGAGAGCGTGCTGCTTGTCGGGCTTTATGATCTTCTGCCCGACGAGAGGCCCCTCTGGCTCGCCTCCTCTGCGCCGGATCACCAGTGCGAGATCACGGGATTGCCGTCGCTGAAGGAGTACTTTGACTCGGAACTCTACGCCGTGAACCCGATGTTCCTGTTCGGGCGGACGTACCTTGTGCTTGCGCATCCGGGGCCAACGTTCACATCGCTGCACCCCGTGCGCGCCGCCTGGGTGGCGGCGGGCGCGGGTTGCATCCTCACCATGCTGCTCACCCTGTTCGTCGGATACCTCAGTTCCCATCGGGCATTGTTGGAAGACCAGGTCGCAGCCCGCACTGCCGCGCTAAAGGACAGCGAAGTCAAATACCGGACAGTTGTAGAGCGGGCGAACGACGGCATCGTCATTGTGCGCGGAGGAATCATGGTTCTCGTGAATTCCACGCTCGCAAAGATGCTGGGCTACACCCCGGGCGAGATGCAAGGAACTCCGTTTACCGAGTATATCCATCCTTCAGAGCTCGAAACGGTGGTCGACAGGTACCGCAGACGCCTGTACGGTGAAGACGTTCCCTCAATCTACGAAACCGTACTCCGGCACAAGGACGGGTCCATGGTTCCCGCGGAATTCAATGCGGGCCTGTTCTACGATGAATCCGGCGTGACCGACCTGGTGATGGTACGCGATATCTCGGAGCGCAAAAAGGCGGAGGAAGAACGAGCCCGGCTCGTCCAGGATATCGAGATCGCCCGCCGGCGAGCCGAGGATGCCACCCGCGCGAAGAGCGAATTCCTGGCAAACATGAGCCATGAAATCCGGACGCCTATGAATGGCGTGATCGGCATGACCGGATTGCTCATGGATACGCCGCTCTCCCAGGAGCAGCGGCAGTATGCGGAGATCGTGCGATCGAGCGCCGAGAATCTCCTCTTCATCATCAATGATATTCTGGATTTCTCGAAGATCGAGGCGCGCAAGCTCGAACTCGAGACCGTCACGTTCGACCTCCGCGTTCTGATAGAGGATACGGCCGAAATGCTCGCAGTCAAGGCGTTCGAAAAAGACCTCGAGCTGGCCTACCACATCGATCCGGACGTTCCCACGAACCTCAGCGGCGATCCGGGCCGGCTGCGGCAAATCATTGTGAACCTCGGCGGGAACGCGGTCAAGTTCACCAAAAAGGGAGAAGTCACCATTCGTGTGCAGAAGGTCGCGGACACGAACGGCACTTCCACGTTGAAATTCTCCATTGCCGATACCGGCATCGGCATCTCCGCGGAAAAACAGGCTATACTCTTCAAGCCGTTCACGCAAGCCGACGGTTCGACGACTCGTCAATTCGGCGGAACGGGGCTGGGCCTGGCCATCTCGAAGCAACTCTCCGAACTGATGGGGGGACGGATCGGGGTCGAGAGTACCCCCGGCGTCGGCTCGACCTTCTGGTTCACAGCGGACTTTGTCCGGCAGGACGGCGTGCCGGTGAGGCAGGTCGATGCGGAGACCGACCTCTCTGGGGTCAAGATTCTTTCGGTGGACGACAACGAAACGAACCGCCTCCTCATTGCGACCCTGCTGAAAGGATGGGGTGCTCGCCATGCAGAGGCCAGCAACGCGGAGGCCGCCCTCGTCGCGCTTCACGCCGCGGCAGCAAGCGGTGATCCCTTCCGCATTGCTCTGCTGGATCTGATCATGCCGGATATGGACGGAGCAGAATTGACACGCCAAATCAAAGCCGACCCCGTTCTTCGCGACACCAGCATTGTGGTGATCACGTCGCTGGGACAGCATGATGAAGCGAAGTCACTCCAGGAACTTGGCGCCGTCGGCGTTCTGACGAAGCCCCTCCGTCATACGAAGCTCCGGCACATCCTGCAGGCGCTGGTGGCGACGAATGGTACGGACGGAGTCCCCGAGAGCGCCATCTCCGCGAATGCCGGCTTGAGGGAAGCGGAGGATCGTGGACACCTGCGGATCCTCGTGGCAGAGGACAACCAGGTGAACCAGATGGTGGCGCTGAAAATCCTGAAACGTTGCGGCTACAAGGCGGACGCCGTCGCGAATGGCAGCGAGGCCATCGAGGCAATCTCGAAT
>JADLEA010000085.1 GCA_020846365.1 Bacteroidota bacterium | reverse complement strand
CTGATGCTGGGGGACACGGCAGGCGTCCGGAATGCACTCGAGCATGGAATGGCGTTTCAGGCGCCCTCCGGACAATTCACCGTGCTGCGCCCCTCCACGTCGCTCATGGAAACCCCCACCTTCCTGATCATGATGTGCAGGTATGCTGCGACCACAGGCGATGATGATTGGCTCCGGCGGCACTGGTCGATCGTGCAGAGGGGGATCGGCTGGATTGAGCAGACGCGGATGCAGACATATAACGACGAGAACGCCACCTATGCGGGTCTTGTGCCCCCCGGGTTCGTGGACGGCGGGATCGCTTACAAGAGCGCTGACTACGGCACCGTCTGGTGGGTGCTGAGTGCGCTGGAACACGCTACGGCGGCCGCGGAACGCTTGGGATTTGCAGAGATCGCAGCGCGCTGGCGTGCGCTCCGGTCGAGCTACGACCAACGACTGCGGGAGGCAATCCGGAAAGACCTCAGACGCGATCCCAGGGGCCTGGAATACCTGCCTGCAACCATCGGTGACACGACACAGGGAACACCGCCGCAGCGTGGGCAGTACACATTTCTCCTGCCATACGCATATGGCAGATCGTTCTTTTCCGGAGACACGATGCTGGAGCGGGCAGCCCGCGGGACGCTGGCAATGCTGGACGCAACAACTGAGGAAGGGATGATCGTGGGAAGCGGATGGATGGCCGACGGTCTCTGGTCCTGGCTTGCAGGCGTACACAGCATGACCCACCACTACCGGGACAGCTACGACGCCGCACGGCACTACCTGAATGCGTTCGCCGATCATGCGACGCCGTTGGGCACGTGGGTGGAAGAGCAACAGCCGCGCTCCGTCGGCACCCGGACGGCCGGGGACGCCTCAAATGCCGAAGCCTCAGCCATCTTTCTGCAGACCGTGCGCACGTTTCTCATGCGCGAACGCGGCGACACGCTTCATCTTCTGGCCGGTTTTCCTGCAGAGTGGGCAGCCCCGGGATGTCACACGCGCGTTCGCGATGGAAGAACCCTCTTCGGGACAATCTCTCTTGACGTCAGGGTATCGGCAAAAGGGGATACCATAACGATCGGCGTGAGCGGTCTGCTTCCACGATCGCCGGCCGTGCCCGTGCTCCTGTTTCTTGACACATTCCGCAACCTCGGGTACATTGACGTTTCGAGCGGCAAGGGGCCGCGCCGCCTGCTTCCCTCACATGCTCCCACCGTCGTGACGCTGACACGAGGCAGGTAGCGGTGTTTCGGCGAGGATTCTTTCCGTATATTACAGCTTACCATTCACGACAAAGAGATATTCCTATGCGCGTTTTCCTTAGTACGCTGTGTGCACTCCTTATGTATATCCTTACACCGGCGGTATCGAAGGCGCAGCAACCGTTCCCGGTGGAAGAGAAAGCGAGGCTGGCGGCCGAAATCAAAAGCGAGTTTCTTCGCACGTGGGAGGCGTACAAGACGTATGCGTGGGGGTATGATGAGCTTCGGCCCGTCAGCAAAACACCGCTGAACTGGTACAGCGAGTCCCTCCTCATCACCCCGGTCGACGCCCTGGACACGATGATCCTCATGGGACTTGCCGAAGAGGCCGACAGCACGAAAGAGTACATCATCCGGAACCTCTCCTTCGACAAAGATATGTACGTTAAGACGTTTGAGGTGACGATCCGGCTGGTGGGCGGGTTGCTTTCAACCTACCAGCTCACCGGCGATGCCCGTCTTCTGCAGCTCGCCCGGGACCTCGGCGATCGGTTGATCCCGGCTTTTCGTACACCCACCGGCTTTCCCTACGTGGAGGTGAATCTCAAGACCGGCGCGGTGAGGGGCTCCAAGACGAATCCCGCCGAAATCGGAACACTCCTGGTGGAGTTTGGCACCCTGAGCATGCTTACAGGGAATCCGCAGTACTACAACTATGCGAAGAACGCGCTCCTGAACCTGTATGAGAGCCGCTCGGATATCGGGCTGGTGGGAGAGCAGATTGACTGTGAAACCGGTGAGTGGACAAAGACCGATAGCCACGTGTCGGCCGGCATCGACTCCTACTATGAGTATCTTCTCAAATGCGCCTTGCTTTTTAACGATGAAGACTGTGCGGTCATGTGGCGGGATGCGCACACGGTGCTCCGGAAGTATATCGCGGACAGCGTGGCAACAGGCCTCTGGTATGGTCGCGCCGATATGAACACCGGCGCAAGAGGGAAAACCGTGTACGGGATACTGGATGCGTTCATGCCGGCCGTCCTCGTGCTTGCCGGCGATACAAACCAGGCAGCGGCGCTCCAGGAATCCGGTCTCAAGATGTGGCAGCGCCACGGCATTGCGCCGGCGACCTTCGACTACACCACCATGGAGGCCGTATCCCCCAAGGCCTTCCTCAATCCTGAAATTGTGGAATCCGCGTACTATCTCTATAAACGCACCGATAATCCCCGCTATCTGGACATGGGCAGGATCTTCTGGGACAGTCTCAAGACCTATTGTCGCACCGATGCCGGCTACTCCGGACTTGCAAGCGTCGTCACCAAAGAAAAATCCGACCGCATGGAGAGTTATTTTCTTGCAGAGACCATGAAGTATTTCTATCTTCTCTTTGCACCCGTTGACGTCCTCGATTTTTCCAACGTCATCTTCAATACCGAGGCGCATCCCATCCGGAGAACATGGTGACAAGGTTCAAGCCGCTCGGGGCCGAAGAAGAAGCGCGGCAGTTGCTGACCCTGTACGGGGGCGAGGGGCATCTTGCAGCGATCATGGAATTCCTGCGGCACCATTTCGACGTCATCCAGGCGCGATCCCAGCTGCTGCTCACCCTGGCCACGCTGGCGTTGACCATCACTGGCTTTTCCGGACCCAAGATCGCTCAGACGAACCTGTTTGCCAGGTACAGTATGGCGATCGGCATCGTCTTTGTGCTCACGGCTGTGGTCATCCTGCTGGCCGGGGGATTGCGCATCCGATGGACAACCCAGTTTCTCGGCGGACCGGGAGAGGAGTCTCTCGTCCGGATCATCCGGTACCGGAATCACAAGACCCGGCTGTACTTTGCGGAGCTGGGTTTTCTGGTCATCGGTTTGAGTGCCTATGTTGCGAGCGTCGTGACGTACCTGCTCTACGGCCCGTAACGGTCTGAAAAACCTGCACCACACGTGTCGTCCCACTCGAGAGGAAAGGATGTGTTCATGAACCTCCGCACACTTCCCCTGCTGCTGCTCGTTCCCGCGCTCGTGCTCACCGGTTGCGGCAAGAAAGAGGCAGAGCCCAAGGGCGTTCCCACCATCGCCGTGATTCCCAAAGGCACCACGCACGAGTTCTGGAAATCTATTCATGCCGGCGCGGTCAAGGCCGCACGGGAATCCCAGGTGGAGATCATCTGGAAGGGTCCCCTCCGCGAAGACGACCGTGATGCACAGATCTCCGTCGTGGAAGATTTCGTCAGCCGCGGGGTTGCGGGCATCGTCCTCGCTCCGCTCGACGACGTTGCGCTGCGCGGGCCGGTTGCCAATGCCACAAGTTCGGGCATCCCGGTCGTGATCATCGACTCCGATTTGAAGAGCGACGACTACACCAGCTTCGCCGCGACGGACAACTACCTGGGGGGAAAGATCGGCGGCGAAGAGCTCATTCGCCTGCTCAACGGGAAGGGACGGGTCATCATGCTGCGCTGCCAGGAAGGCTCGGCCAGCACCGTTCAGCGTGAACAGGGGTGGCTGGATGCCATGGCTGCCGCACCCGGCATCGTCGTGGTCAGCGCAAATCAGTACGGCGGCGCTACGGTTGAGACCGCGTACCGGGCAAGTGAAAACCTTCTCGCCCCGCTCAAGAATGCCCAGGGCCAGCTCACCATCGACGGGATTTTCACGCCTAACGAATCGACGACCTTCGGCATGCTCCGGGCACTGCAGGACGGCGGACACGCCGGGCGCGTGCATTTTGTCGGATTCGACAGCTCCATCAAACTCGTCGAGGCCCTGCGCAACAAGCATATCGACGCCCTGGTGCTGCAGAATCCTTTTGCCATGGGGTATCTCGGTGTAAAGACCATCGTTGCGCATCTCCGCGGAGAAAAGGTCGAACGGCGTATTGACACCGGTGTGACCCTCGTAACGGCATCGATTATGGACCGGCCCGACATCAAAGAGCTTATTCAACCAGACCTGGCGAAATGGCTGGAGTAGATTCCGCACGCGAGGTTCCCCGCTTCAGCATGCGGGGAATTGCGAAGAGCTTTGGCGCGACAGCGGCGCTTGACGGCGTGGACTTTTCCGTCATGCCCGGAGAGATCCATGCCCTGGTCGGCGAAAACGGCGCGGGGAAGAGCACACTGATGAAGATCCTCTCGGGAGCGCTCCGCCCTGACGCGGGAAGCATGACGCTCGACGGGAATCCATTTGCTCCCCGCACGACCCAGGAGGCCCGCCACGCCGGCGTCGCGATGATCTACCAGGAGCTCTCGCTGGCGCCTCATCTCCCCGTCGAAGACAACATCATGCTGGGCATGGAACCGCGGGTCCACGGGCTCCGCGACCGTGCTGCAATCCGTGAACGTGCTCGCGATGCACTGGCGCTGCTCGGGTATGGATCCCTGGACACCGGCATCCGGGTCGGCGATCTTCCGATCGCCACGCGGCAGGTTGTCGAGATCGCCCGCGCCCTCGCCGTAGGATGCGGGATCCTGGTGCTGGACGAACCCACGAGCAGCCTGACCCTCGCCGACATCCAGCAGCTGTTCGATGTCCTGAAGGGCCTCCGTGCAAGGGGTCACGCGATCGTGTATATCTCACATTTCCTGGAAGAGGTCAAACGCATCGCAGACCGGTTCACGGTGTTGCGTGACGGGCGGACCGTCGGAGCCGGCGCAGCGGCGGAACACTCCGTCGATGAGCTCGTCGGCATGATGATCGGTCGACGGCTGGAGCAGCTCTATCCCCGTTCTCCACGGTCGCCGGGAGAGGTGGTCCTGCGCGCCGGACAGCTTGCTTCCACGCCAAAACCCCTTGATGTCTCCTTCGAGCTTCGCCGCGGAGAGATCCTCGGACTTGCGGGACTGGTGGGTGCGGGCCGGACGGAACTCCTGCGGACGCTCTTCGGTCTCTCCCCTCTTGCGCGCGGAGAGGTACGGCTGCACGTACACAGCGGTTGGGCAGATCCACCCACCCGCTGGCGTCAAGGAGCGGGGATGGTGAGCGAGGACCGGGGCAACGAAGGCCTCGCCGTTTCCCTGAGCGTCGCGGACAACATTACTATGAACCTCTCCAGGGATACAGGGGCGTTGGGAATCGTCAAGCCCCGTCACATCCAGGCGACGGCCCAACGGTGGATCGACACCTTCGGCATCAAGGCGCGCAGCCCCGTGCAGGAAGTGCGCACGCTTTCAGGGGGCAATCAGCAGAAGGTCGCCCTCGCGCGACTCCTGCATCAGGATGTTGACGTGCTGCTGCTGGACGAGCCCACCCGGGGCATCGATGTGGCCAGCAAATCGCAGGTGTATGAGCTGATCGATCGCCTCGCCGCCGGCGATCCGGCGGCTTCCATTCGCCCCAAAGCCATCCTGCTTGTCAGCAGCTATCTGCCGGAACTCCTGGGGGTATGCGACCGGATTGCCGTTATGCACCGCGGCCGCCTCGGCCCGGCGCGTCCGGTTGGCGAATGGACGGAACACACTCTTCTGCTCGCAGCGACAGGACAGGGTACGACCTCATGAAACGGTTCTCATCTCTTGCTCAGACTCTCGGTCCGCTCGCCGGACTCCTGTTTATTTTCGGTCTCTTTGCCGTTATCGGCCCGGAGAGTTTTTCTTCGTCCAACAATCTCGAAACGATAGCACGGCAAACGGCGATTGTCGGCACGGCCGCGTTGGGGATGACGCTGATCATCATCAGCGGCGGCATCGATCTCTCTGTCGGCTCGATCATTGCCTTTGTAACGGTGGTCATCGCTGCGCTGCTTCAGGCGGGTGTGGATCCGTTCCTTGCGGCCCTCGGTGGCGCGGGCGCGGGCATCCTCTGTGGGTTCATCAACGGCTTTCTCATCACGCGCCTCCGCGTTGTCCCGTTCATCGTCACCCTTGGTACGCTCCTTGTCGTCCGCGGAGCCGCCAAAGGCTTCGCGCACGAGCAGAAGATTGATGCTCCGCTGACCTGGCTCAAAGAGCTGCTCGCCGCACTCCCCCCGGGAGAGGGCTGGCGCATCGTGCCCTGGGGAGTCTGGCTCACCCTTGCGCTTGCCTTTGTCGTGGCAGGCGTGCTGGTGTACACGCGCCTGGGCCGCCACATCATCGCCGTCGGCTCCAACGAACAAACGGCGCGGCTGTGCGGCGTCCCGGTGGACCGCGTGAAAGTCATCGTCTATTCGCTGGGAGGTCTCTTTGCGGGCGTTGCGGGCGTGCTGCAGTTTTCCCGGCTGACGGTGGGTGATCCGACCGTCGCCATGGGCGTCGAACTGGACGTCATCGCGGCAGTCGTCATCGGCGGAGGAAGCCTCTCGGGCGGCGAAGGCTCGATCGCCGGCACGATCGTCGGAGCACTCATCATGACAGTGATCAGGTCCGGCTGCGCGCAGATGGGCCTTCCCAACTGGGTTCAGGAGATGGTAACGGGCGGCATTATTGTGGTCGCCGTTGCACTCGACAGGTGGCGTCAACGCCGCAAAGCATCCGCCGCGGTCTGAGAACATCAATGCCACATTCCCATCAACCCCCGGAACCAACCGGCACCTTCTCCTTCTCCGGCATCCTGGAGACAGATACACGGAACGGCGGCTTCGTCCGCAACCGCTCGCTCACGCTGGAACCCCGCCCCCTGGACGTCCATGTCACCGCCCGGCAACTCAAGGACAACAACCTCAGGCCCGGCGTGATCCTGGAGGGCGAGGCAAGGAAGGGGCGAAGTCCGCACCCGGTGATGGAGGAACTGCGCACCGTGAACGGCCGGACTCCCCGGGCATGGTCCGCGTTTCCGGAATTCGGATCGCAGGAAGTCATCTCTCCGTACGAGTGGATCAGACTCGAAGGGAAGGATGATTCGGTCACCGGCCGGCTGGGTGAACGCCCGATGCGTATTGTCGATCTGTTCTGCCCCGTGGGGAAGGGCCAGCGTGCGCTGATCGTTTCCCCGCCGAAGGCAGGCAAGACGATGCTGATGCAGCAGCTCGCTCACGCCATCAGCCGGAACCACCCTGCGATGGAGCTGGCGGTTCTCCTCATCGACGAAGGCCCCGAGGAAGTGACCGACATGAGACGGTCCATCAAGGGAGAGGTCTTCGCCAGCTCCAGCGACAGCGAACGCGGCCTGCACGTGCGTCTCGCTCAACTGGTTCTGGAATATGCGAAGCGGAAAGTGGAAACCGGCAAGGACGTGGTGGTCCTGCTGGATTCGCTCACGCGGCTCGGCCGCGCCTTTAACGCCCATCAACGCAGCAGCGGCCGCACCATGTCGGGCGGCGTGGATATTCGGGCCCTGGAAATCCCGAAACGGATGTTCGGCGCCGCGAGAAAAATCGAAGGAGGCGGATCCCTGACCATGATTGCCACAGCCCTCATCCAGACGGAGTCACGCATGGATGAACTCATCTTTCAGGAGTTCAAGGGCACCGGCAATATGGAGCTCGTCCTGGACCGGGAACTGTCGGACGAGCGGATCTTCCCCTCCGTCAACCTCTCCCTGTCGGGAACTCGCCGTGAAGAACTCCTGTTCGGAGATGAAGTGTACAGCCATCAGGAGCTGCGACGGGCCGTGAGCCGTATGCGCCCAAGGGAAGCTATGCTCGCCGTTCACAAACTGCTCGCGCAATATCCCACCAATGCAGAGCTCCTGGCGAAGTTCACTTGACCGAATCCGGACTGCATTGTGTGACTCCGGATCATGACTCCAGTACCACGTACGAACACATTCTTGCCTATGAACCACCGTATGACGCATTTGGCCCTCCTGATCCTCTTCGCGTGTGCCACGCAGCTGTATGCAGCAGACAAGAAACCCCTCACCCATGACGTCTATGACCAATGGAAAAAGATCTCGGGAGAGGTGATTTCCAACGACGGGACCTGGGTCCTTTATGTGCGAGAGCCCCAGGAAGGAGATGCGGCCCTTGTCATGCACAACCTGCGCACACAGGCCGGCGATACGGTACAGCGCGGAACGGGTCCCGCTATTTCGTTTGACTCCCGTTTCGCGGCATTTCTCATCAAGCCTCCCTTCGCCGAGATCAAGAAAGCAAAAAAGGAGAAGAAGAAAGCGGACGAGATGCCCAGGGATTCCCTTGGTATAGTGGAACTCGGCTCCGATTCCGTCGCGCGCATTCCCCGGGTCAAATCCTTCACGTTCCCCGAAAAGGGAGCGGGCTGGATAGCGTTTCATCTGGAAAAAGAAACGCCCGGGGCCGACACCGCCGAGGCGAAGACAAAGACGGACAAGGCATCCGACGCCGAAGGTGATGAGAAAGACAAGAAAGATGAATCCGGAACGACGCTCGTCGTTTGCCGGTTCTCCGACGGCCGTGAATTCCGGTTCCCAGGCGTCACGGAGTATGCGTTCAGCAAGCCCGGGAATGTGCTCGGATTCGCAGTCGCAGGTGATAGTGCGAACGCTTCCGGCGTCTATCTGTTCGCGACCTCCACAGCCACCATCGATACGATCAGCACGGGGAAAGGGACATATAAGCGGATCGCGTTCGACGACGACGGCAAGCAGCTCGCGTTTCTCGCGGATCGTGACACCTCGAAAGCGAAGCAGCGCTACTTCTCCCTTTGCTATTGGACCCCCGGACTCGACTCGGCGATCGTGCTTGTTGACACCGCCGCAGCGGGCTTCACAAAAGGATGGCTCGTGAGTGAGCACGCCACTCCCGACTTCTCCCGGAACGGAACCCGGCTCTACTTCGGAACGGCGCCGGTTCCCATGCCCGAGGATACGACACTCCTTGAAGACGAAACCGCAAAGCTGGACATCTGGAACTGGCAGGACGAGTATCTTCAACCCCACCAGCTCAAGCTGTTGGACCAGGAACTGAAGCGTTCCTATCTCGCAGTGGTGCACATGGACGGCCGCAGGTTCGTCCAGCTGGGAACGCCGGAGGTCCCGACGGTGACCACCGGCAGCGAAGGGGACGCCGACCTTGCCCTCGGTCTCTCCAATATCCCCTACAGGAAACTTGTCTCATGGGAGGATGCACCATACCACGATGTGTATGTCATTGACGTGGGCCTGGGTGGCCGGGCCAGGGTGCTCGAAAAGGTGAAAGGAACGCCCGGTCTTTCTCCCGGAGCACGTTATGTCTTCTGGTACGACTTCCGGCAAAAGCACTGGCGTACGCTGTCAACTGCATCCAAGGCGCAGGCGGTAATCACACGGAACATCAAGGTCCCTTTGTACAATGAGTTGTCTGACGTCCCTGATGACCCTGGCGCCTACGGCGTTGCATCCTGGACCCGCTACGATTCCACCGTGCTCATCTATGATCGGTTTGACATCTGGTCCGCCGATCCCACAGGAAAGGCCCCGGCAGTCTGCGTTACGGCCGGGAGAGGACGCACGACGCAAACGAGCTTCCGCTATCTTCGCATGGACCCTGAAGAACGGTTCCTCTTGCCAAACGCCAGGCTGCTTCTGAGGACCTTCGACACCGTCACCAAGGCGGCGGGTCTTGCGCGCATGGATCTTTCCGGAGCACAGGCCCCGGTCCAGCTCTTCACGGACGGAATCGAATTCACAACGCCCATCAAAGCAAAACAGGACAGCACATACATTTTTCAACAGAGCTCCTTCACCCGTTCGCCGGATCTCTATGCGGCGGATGCCAGCTTCCATTCCATTCGGAGATTGAGTGACATCAATCCTCAGCAGAAAGACTACCTCTGGGGAACCGTCGAGCTCATGCACTGGAAAACAGCAGATGGCAGGATGCTCGACGGACTGCTCTACAAACCCGAGCAGTTCGATTCCACGAAGAAGTATCCGATGATCGTGTACTACTACGAGCGAACCTCGGATATCCTGCACCGGTACCACGCGCCTCAGCCCAGCGCCTCCACCATCAACCCGAGCTACTGTGTCAGCAACGGTTACATCGTGTTCATCCCCGACATCCGGTACAAAGTCGGCTATCCCGGACAGAGTGCCCTGGACTGCATTCTCCCCGGAGTGCGGAAACTGATTGCCGCGGGGTTTGTGGATCCCGCCCGGATTGGGCTGCAGGGACAGAGCTGGGGGGGGTATCAGACCGCCTTCATCGTCACACGGACCGGCATGTTTCGGGCCGCGATGGCCGGCGCTCCGGTCTCCAACATGACCTCGGCGTACGGGGGGATTCGCTGGCAAACCGGGATGAGCCGGATGTTCCAGTACGAGCGCGATCAGAGCCGCAT
>JADLEA010000084.1 GCA_020846365.1 Bacteroidota bacterium | reverse complement strand
CCCCGGATGTTCTCGGCAAAGATGGAATCCGTGGTGATGTCCCCCATACCCGCGTCCTCGCGCAGGGCATCCTCGATGATACGTTCTATGCGGTCAGGGTTATCCACGGCGGTGTGCGTCCTCGACAAGCATAATCGGAATGTTGTTCCGCACGTTGTATGTGGTTCCGCAGGAGATGCAGGTGAGCGTCTCCTGCTCGGGTTTGTACTCCAGCTCCCCTTTGCACTTCGGACAACAGAGCACATCCAGCAACTCTTTCTTCAACATACATCACCCTTTCGCAATACGTCCCGTCGTTGCTGCGTCAACAATCTCCAGAAATGCGAGCGGTGCCCGGGTCGGTTTGCCTGTGTTGGCATGCACAAAGCTGTGAATGGTGTACCCTTCGGCCACGAGTTCATTCCGCTGTTCGTTGTACACCTGGTAGTCCAGCCGCACGCGCGCCACTGGACGATCCCGCAGCATCGTGACGATGTGCAGCAGGTCGTCGTAGTGGGCGGGGCGTTTGTATTCGGCGTGCGCCTCGATGACGGGCAGGATGAAGCCCATCGCTTCCAGAACCGGGTAGGGCATGCCGATGCTCCGGAGAAGATCCGACCGCCCCTGTTCAAAGTATGCGAAATACACCCCATAGTATGCGTACCGCATCTGGTCTGTATCCGCATAGCGGACACGAAGGCTTGTTTCATGGCGGATCATCGCCGGGCTCTTATCCAATGGTCACACCCATTTTTGAGAATTTCTCGATGCGACGCTCCACCAGCTTGTCCGGTTTCACCTTGAGAAGGCCTTTGAGCTCTTGCAGGAGGGTATCCTTCAGGATGGTCGCCATTTGTTCGTGGTTACGGTGTGCCCCTCCCAGCGGCTCCGGGACGATCACATCGATGATCCCCTGCTTCTTGAGATCGGGAGCGGTGAGCTGGAGGGCTTCTGCGGCCTGTTCTTTGTAGTTCCAGCTTCTCCAGAGGATGCTCGAGCAGGTCTCCGGAGAGATTACGGAGTACCATGCATACTCAAGCATGAGAATGCGATCTCCGATGCCGATGCCCAGCGCACCGCCCGAGGCGCCTTCTCCGATGATGGCCACAATGATAGGGACTTTCAACCTGGACATCTCGAAAAGGTTTCGCGCGATTGCTTCTGCCTGGCCTCGTTCTTCCGCCTCGATGCCGGGGAACGCACCCGGCGTGTCCAGCAGCGTGATCACGGGCTTCCGGAATTTCTCCGCCAGTTTCATCAGACGGAGTGCCTTGCGATATCCTTCCGGATTGGGCATGCCGAAATTGCGGTAGAGATTCCCCTTGGTGTCTCTCCCCTTCTGGTGCCCGATGATCATCACGGAGTAATCTCCCAGCCGGGCGAGTCCGCCGACAATTGCCCTGTCATCCCGAAATGACCTGTCGCCGTGCAGCTCCACAAAATCTGTGGTCATCAGATGGAGGTAGTCCAGGGTATAGGGACGATCCGCATGCCGGGCAAGCTGGACCTTCTGCCAGCGGGTCAGACCGGCATACACGCTCTGTTGAAGTTGCTGGACGCGTTTCTCAATCCGCTCGATTTCTTCGGCGATGTCAGGATTATCCGCATAGCGCCGCATCTCTTCGACTTTTTTCTCCAGCTCGAGGATCGGCTTTTCAAAGTCAAGTACCATTTTCGCCATATGCGTCTCCTATAGTCTGACCCACTGCACTGCCGATTTCACGAGAATCTCGAGATCCAGGATCAAGGATTGATTCTTGGCGTAGTAGAGTTTGTAGCGTTCCCGCTCTTCCCGGGAAAGCCCGGACTTCTCGTGGAGCTGGACCAGTCCCGTCACGCCTCGAGGGCCCAGGTAGGGTCCGACGACATGTACCTCATTGGCTCCGGTGCGCATCCGTTCCGGACTCCCGTTCTCAGTTTCTTCCTGTAAGGGCAGTCCGACGAAGCTGATGCGTCCGGCCAGGATGCCGGGCAGGTGATGTGCGGTCTCCAGCCATGAACTTCCGGACACCAGAATCCGGAGACCGCGCAGCACTTTCACCACAGGATACACGGTCACCAGCAGGAACAACGAGAGAGCAACATCGAACGTCCGCTTGACGGCCCGGTTGAAGGGCCGGTGAATATTATGTTCAATCTGCACCAATGGCAAGGGGTCGAGGTCATCGATGCGCGTTTTGCCGATGATGGCCTCCAGACTGGTGGGCACCAGCCGGAAGTTCACCGCTCGGCGTCTACTCCGCGCGATGACGGCAAGGATGGCAGTGTAGGGGAGGTCGTCGGTCGAGAAAATCACGTCCGTAATATCCTTCTCCTCGATGATCTTGCCGACGTTTTCGAGGCTTCCCACGATCTCGACCCCGGCAAGGGTCTCCCCGATTTGCGCGTTGCTCGTATCCACGAACCCGACGATATCATACCGGTTGTCCGCCCGCGCGTGAAGTTTGCGTAGTACTTCACGGCCTGCCGCTCCGGTGCCCACGATGAGCGTCCGGCTGCCGAACAGGGATCTCGTATGCAGGGTCTTGCCTGCCCGGCGGCCCCATGCCCGCGCAAGAGCCCGCCACCCGGGCACGAGAACAAACGCCAGGAACCCGGAAATCAGCACCACAGCCCTGCTGAAGGCGAAGTCCTTCGCAAAGAACACGGTCGCAGAAATTGCCAGGTAACTGATGAGGATGGTCAGCCCTGCACGCGCGACACTGAACCGGTGTGTGGAGTAGAGACGAGCGAAGGACCCGACTGCTACAACGAGCAGGCCGGGAACTGTCCAGACAATCGGGTAGGCATAGGCCTGATACTTGAACACTTTGCCGAAGTAGAGATACTCGCCCAACACCATAGCCGCCACGATAAGACAGAAATCCGTGAGCATGAATGCGAGAGGCTGGAGGGTCCGGTTCAGACCGGCGGCAGCGGCCCGCAGGAGGATCCCGAGGCGCAGGAACATCACCCCCAATCGCGAAGAACTGAAATGTTTCTGGACGAACAGCACCATCGCGCCATAGAAAACACGGACCTCGTCGATGTCACTCCGCCGTGTGCTTTCCCCTTTGAAATGCACGATCTGGGTTTCGTGAACGTAGAAGACCTTGAACCCGGCCTGGCGCACCCTGTAGCACCAGTCCAGATCTTCTCCGTACATGAAGAAGGCCTCGTCCAATCCTCCTACCCTGTCATACGCCGCGCGCGTGATCATCATGAACGATCCGCTCACCGCATCGACTTCATACGAAGCGTCGGGATCAAGGTAGGTCAGGTTGTACTGTCCGAAGAGCCTGGTCTTTGGAAAGAGAGCGCTCAGGCCGAATGTCTTCGTGAACGCTACCCAGGGGGTAGGGAAACTCCTGCGGCACGGCAGCTGAAATGAACCGTCTGGATTCAGAATCTTGCACCCGGCAAGCCCGACGTCCGGATGTTCACGCAGGAAGCGGAGCATGACTTTGAACGTATCCTCCTGGACAATGGTGTCGGGATTGATCAGGAGAAGAATGTTGCCCGAGGCCTTTCGCAGGGCCATGTTGTTGGCCCGGGCGAATCCTACATTGCGGACATTCGGCATCAGATGCACGCGCGGAAACACCGTTCTCACCATCTCCACGCTCCCGTCATCTGACGCATTGTCCACGACAAAGATCTCTCCCGCGATGCCCTCCATTGCGCGTTGAATGGAGGCAAGGGAGTTCTCCAGAAAACGACGGACATTATAATTAACGATGATGACGGAGAGATCCATAGCCACATCAGAGCCGGTTTGTCAGGCTCTGGAAACGCAACTTCCAGAGCATGAAGATTGCTTCGTAAACGATGTTGCGGGACATTTTGGACTGGCCTGAACGACGGTCATGGAAGACGATCGGAATTTCGGCCAGATGGAATCCTTTCTTCCATGCTTTGTAGCTCATCTCGATCTGGAAGGCGTAGCCGTTGGAGTGAATCCGCCCCAGGTCGATTGATTCCAGGACTTTGCGCCTGAAGCACTTGAATCCTCCGGTAGCGTCATGAACCGGAAGTCCCGTCATGAAGCGCGTATACACGTTCGCAAAGTAACTGAGTAGCAAGCGTTTTATGGGCCAGTTGAGCACACGGACGCCGTTGGTATACCGTGACCCGATCACGAGATCTGCATGCTGGATCTCACGGAGGAAGCTGGGGATCTCGGCCGGGTCGTGCGAAAAATCCGCGTCCATTTCGAACACGTACGCATACCCGTTCCGGATTGCAAACCGGAAGCCCTCCACATACGCAGTCCCCAGTCCCATCTTGGCTGAACGAACCAGGAGATGAACACGGTCCGACGTGGTCTGGAACTGCCGGACCAGGTCCGCCGTTCCGTCGGGAGAGCCGTCGTCCACCACAAGGATGTCGATATGCTGCGCCTGCGAGAGCACCGCGGGCAACAATCGCGGGATGTTGTCCGCTTCGTTAAACGTCGGGATGACGACGAGTGCCCGGGAATCCGTGTTCTCAACCTGCTGCATAGAACTCCCGTATCGTGTCGGTGATGAACCGTTGTTCCTCCTCTGTCAATTCCGTATGCATCGGGAGGGAAAGCACCTCCGCCGCGGCCTTTTCTGTTTCGGGAAAGTCCCCGGGTTTGTTCCCTGCCATCGCGAACGCCTTTTGCAGATGGAGCGGGACGGGGTAGTAGATCGCATGCGGGATGTCGCGGGATTTCAGGTGCGCCGCGAGCGCGTCCCGGCGCGGCGCACGAAGCGTGTACTGGTGGAAAATGTGCCCGCACTCCGGCCTGACAAACGGTGGTGTGACGGGCGTCCCCGCAAGCAACGTAGTGTACCGTCCTGCGGCACGCACCCGTTCAGCGTTCCAGGCGTCCAGATGGCGTGCTTTCACGAGAAGGATTGCCGCCTGAAGCGTATCCAGGCGGCTGTTCACTCCGAGGATCTCATGATAGTAGCGCACCCTGGAGCCGTGTGCGGCGACCATGCGCATGCGCTCCGCAAGCGTAGCATCGTGGGTGACAATCATCCCGCCGTCTCCGAAAGCCCCGAGGTTCTTGCTCGGGAAGAAGCTGATGCACCCGGCATCTCCGATGCTGCAGACCTTCTTCCCTTTGTAGGATGCACCCAGCGCCTGCGCGCTGTCCTCAATCACCTTCAGGCCGTGTGCCCGCGCCACCGCCATCACCGGATCCATGTCCACGGGCTGCCCGTACAGGTGGACGGGGATGATGGCCTTCGTTCGCGGCGTGATCGCCGCTTCAATGCGGGCAGGATCCAGATTGAACGTCCGCGGATCGATATCCACGTATGCCGGTTTCGCTCCCAGAAGCCCGATCGTTTCCGCCGTGGCAACAAACGTGAACGGAGTCGTTATCACCTCGTCCCCCGGACCGATCTGCATTGCCATCATGGCGATCTGGAGCGCATCCGTCCCTGAGGCACACGCAACGGCATGATTGACTCCCAGGTAGCCGGCAATGAGTGCTTCCAGCTCGCCGACTTCCTTCCCCAAGATGAACTGGCCGGAATCAAGGACCCGGTGGACGGCGGCATCGACTTCGGTCTTGATTTTGCGGTATTGACCAACCACATCAACCATCTGCATTTTCATACATTGCCCCGATCATTGCGGTGGTGAACCTACAACGGCCCGATGAAGACCTGGCGTGAATCTCTCTGCCTCGGACGGGTTCGTGAAAAGACTGTCCCTCTCTATCCGGAGGGGTTTCAATACTCGACCCTCAGGCCAACACTCAATCCCACATCGGTCGAGCTGGTGCCGCTCGTATGATCGCGCATCCGGCGGATGTCAGCAATGCCGGTAAGGAACACCTCGCGAATCGGTTCATAATCCGCCCGGAGTTGAAGACGGGCCATGGACTCCTTCTCGCCGTCGAGAAACGGGGCATACTCAGCATCCCCCGAGCGATGCCCCTGGAGGAGAGATCCGCCGACATTCCGAGCGAGAGAATCGCCCACCATGATGTTTTTCCCATGACGACGGTAGGCCCCCAGGAGCCGGAGGTGCAGCCATGGCGACGCGCTCCAGCGGCCTTCCACCGTCCACTCGTCGGCGTTAGGCGGAAGCCGGTGACCGAGGGAAACGCTACTGTGACTGTAGTCGTTTCCCTCAATTCTGTGGCTGTACACATACGGTTCCAGCCGGGCATATTCGATCACGGCATCGACAGAGGGCAGGTCAAAGACATTGGCAAGGTATGCTCCTGCCTGCCAGCCGAATTCATTTCCCCACCATCCCGTCCCCATGCGCGAGATGCTGATGTCGTCAATGAGCCAGGAGCCGTAAAGCTTGATCCCGTTAGTCGGAAAGACCTCCGCATCAAACACGAGGAGCGCATTGTCCCGGTCACGCAGAGCGTGTTCCGAAGACTTGAAGAAGTTGATCGGGTTCAGATACGCATATTCCGGCGTCAGGCGTTGATAGACCACCATCTCGCTCGCCGCAAAATTCAGGACGTCGAAGAGCGAGAATTGAAACCGGTGCAGGGCAATATACTTTGAGGAGCCGGCCGGCGCTTCCTGATCCAAACCAGAGAAACCGCCATCCGCAGCAAGGACTGAGCCGTGCAGAAAGAAGAACTTGAATGACTTGTACTGTGCGTTGATGCTGAAGAAGTCCAGAGCGGGGCCATTCTCCGAGAGGATGAGCCGGTCACTGTACCCGACTCCGACGGACGTATACTCCCTGCCGAATTGAACGCCGGCCCAACCGAACGAGTACCGCAGGTAGGCCTCGGTAAAATCAAAGTTGGAGCTCTGTTGTTCGCTGAGTTTGAAATTTGTCGCGAGGCGCGGGTCGGTAGTCCGGGCGAAGGCACGGTTGCCCCTGAGGGCACCGTTGGTTGCCTGGAGCATGTAGCCAAGTCGCCCCGCGATGGTACCTCGAAACCGCCCCCCGATGGACTGCAGGGTGGCGTCCGTGTGTCCACCCCCCTCGCCGTGGAGTGACCGGTACTCGATGGACCCCAGAAGTTCCACGATGAGCGTGGCATTGCTGTCCACCGCCGCATAGAGGTGTTTTTCCTTGTCGGATATGATGTCGGCGACAAGACTGCCCGGCGACTGGTGTGAACCAAGCAGAACTGCATCGCTCTCCGGCCGCGAGCCGACATCGGGAGAGAACTCTATCAGGAACTTCTGCACCATGCTCCGTTCAAGAGAGGTCATCCGCTCAGATCGCGCATTGGCGTTTCCCAGTAGTCGACGGATCGTACTCCGTTCCAGCGGACGTACCGATGCGCTGTGGAGGGGGAGCACGCCGCGGACGCCCAGACGGTCAAGGAACTCAAGGACCGGATGGGCGAGCGGGACATGGTCCACGTCCTGAGCCGATGCCTGGAACACACAGGAGCACAGCAGCACAGCGAGCAGACAATGCATCAGCGCTCTCTCGTTGCGCCTGCGGAATGCCCTCCCCGGAAGGAGCACAGCTGTCACGCTGAACATCAATGTCCCCCTCCCGGACGTAGCACGGCTGTCACGCTGCACATCAGTGTCCCCTCCCCAGCAGCACGTGGTATGCGGTGCTCAGGAGGATCTTGAAGTCCATTCTGAGCGACATGTTCTCGATATAGAAGAGATCGTACTGCACCTTTTTCCGGACATCGTCTATCGATTCGTCGTATTTGTGTTTCACCTGAGCCCAGCCGGTGATTCCCGGCCGCACCTTCAGGCGTCGGGGGTACATCGGTATTTCCTTCGTGAGCTTCTCGACAAACACCGGCCGTTCCGGCCGCGGACCCACCAGGCTCATGTGCCCCAGCAGGATGTTCCACAGTTGCGGGATTTCATCCAGGTGGAGTCTGCGCAGGACGTAGCCGACCCGGGTGATGCGTGGGTCCCGGCGGTGGGCCCACTGGGGCCCGGCTTTTTCCGCATCAGCCTTCATGGAGCGGTACTTGAGGATGCGAAACCGCGAACCGTCCTTTCCCACGCGTTCTTGCTTGTAGATAATTGGTCCGGAGGAGTCGATCTTGATGGCAATGCCGATGATCAACCACAGAGGCAACCCTGCTATCAGCACCAGGGCCGCGACCACGACATCCAGCGAACGTTTGGCTGCCTCCTCCCATGCAGGCATGAGCTGCGGAGAGATGTCGATGAGCGGAAAGCCGTAGATCTGATTGGTACGGGCCTGGCCGCTGATGATATCATAGAGATCGGGAAGAATCTTGAGTCCCACCGGCCTCCCGTTGCATTTCGACACGATCTCCAGCAGCCTGTTGTGATCTTTTGAATCCAGCGCGATCAGAACCTCCCGGATTCCTTCACGCTTGATGATCGTTCCTAAGTCGTCGAGTCCGCCCAGAATCCTGATGCCGCGGTCCCAGGCTCCCCCCTTCTTGCGCTCCGGTTTCTCGACCCGAACGAATCCGCTAATACGATAACCCAGCGCAGGGTACCGGACAACCTGATCGTAGAGTTCCCTTGACCGGGCAGGGCTGCCCACGATCAGCGTATTATGCGAGCCAATCCCAGCGATGAGCATTCGCCGCTGGATGCTGCGTATGAACAATCGACCGCTCCCGACGCACACCATCAGAATACCCCAGTAGAGCAGAATCAGGAGGCGCGCGCTTGTGCCTACCGTGGTTCCCTCATCGTCCACGAAGATGACAAAAAAGAGGATCAGGCACCCCAGAAGCGTTGTTTTGAAGACCAGAGTGAGTTCGTCGAACCGTGACGCGGCATACCAGGGACGGTAAAGGCCCACGAGGAGGAAGAGAATCTGCCAGTACGCGGTGACCAGGACCATCGGCATCCAAAGGTCGGGGACAATAGAGACATCCACCCAACCCGTTTGCACGCGGATAAGATAGTATGCGATCCACCCCAGGGAGAGCGTGATCGCATCCGTTACCAGCAATATCAACCGTTCTTTAGTTTTGCCCATGGTGTCCGGTCGACGTTCCAGGTCGTCTGTTGCCGCCCCGTAACAAACTTCAGAAAGCCGGCGAAAAGTGCAAGGTTCATGACTACAATGTAGAACGGGATACCCAAAAAGCCAATGCGGAGACCAAGGCGTTCCGCGATTCCTCCCAGGCCCGCGAGTGCCAGGAGAAACAGTCCGGACACAAAGATCGTGGCGTAGAGTGATGCCATCGGGGCAAGAATTGCGCTCGCGACAAAAACCACGATTGCAAGGAACGGTACACACCACCGCAAGATCTTGTGCGACCAGAGCGCGAACGCGATGAAACCCCGGAACGGATTGAGGAGGTCCGCAAATTCAGGAATGCCGCTGAAATTCTGGGCTCCGATCCGCACCCTGCGCCTGAACTCCATGGAGACCGATGCACTTGTCTCCTCGAACACAAGGGCCTGCGGTTCATAGATCATCCGGTATCCACGACGGACAATCTCCAGTGGTATGAGAAAATCATCCACGATGGGTTTGCGGACCGGAAGCGGCTTATAGAGGGCCTTGCGAATCGCATACACCCCTCCGGTGGCACCCACAGTGGTTTTGTACGCACTTTCCCACTTCTTGATGGCGGTCTCGTACTTCCAGTACGACGATTCTCCTTTTCCTGCTGCATTCTCCGCACCGGACCGGAGCTTAAGCTCGCCGCACACTCCGCCCAATTCGTGATCCGCAAAATGGCGGATCATGTGTTCAAGGGCCTGACAGTCATAGATGGTGTTTGCATCAGAGAACACGACGATTTCGCCTCCGGCCTTCGAAACGAGATCGTTGAGCACTGCGCATTTGCCCCGTCGTTCGGGAAAGGCCAGGACACGAAGGCCGGGAAGTGTTGATGCCTGAAGGATAGACACCGTGCCATCCGATGATCCATCCGAGCCAATCAGGAATTCAATCCGCCCGGATGGATAGACAAGGGATGAGAGGTTGTTCAGTTTCTCTCTCAACACGCTCTCTTCATTGAAGGCCGAGATCACCACCGAGACTTTGGGTACCGGATCCACGAGCGAAGGAGGAGGCGGACGGCGATGTCGCAGCGACAGGAGCCAGATGATCGCCGGGTAGACGAGGTATGTGTACACAATACCCGCTCCTGAAAGCCACAGCATCGCTTCTACCATCAGGCTCATGATCGCACTTTCATGAAATGAAAGAGCCCGCAGGCATAGTCTGCGTTGTTCATCTCCGACGGAGAGACATTTCGCACAAACCGCCGGTCGTCGGTGATCGCCGAGAACTCGGCTAACGTTAGTCCCGCGAAATACTCAAGGATCTGACCCGGGGAATGTATCCGGTGCGCGTTGAAGCACAGTCGCGGTTTTCCCACGGGAAGGGAGAAGTACAGGTTCCCGTTTGCGGCGAGCACACGCGCAAGTTCCGCACATGCTTTGCGTGTGCCGGCGGGATCCAGCGGATCGCCGTAGCGACCCAATCCGATGTGCTCCGCGACGTGGAGACATGAGAGTGACGGCACGCTGCCGTCTGCATACGGCATCGCGAGAATGCTCCCCTTCCGGGACTCCACGTTGTCAACCGGGTCTGTGAGGGGACGAATATCCACAAAGGTCACCTTACACATAACGCTCAAGAAACCGATAAAGTCAAGCCGCGACCCTACGTCCACATGCGCTCCCACTCCGCTCTCCACCACCTTCCGAAATGCCCAGCGGTCTTGGAAGAAATAGTGGGCGTCCAGACCGTGGGTCGAAGTTCTGTCGTGCAGGCATGGAAACGTGTCGATAGCGCGGGTG
>JADLEA010000083.1 GCA_020846365.1 Bacteroidota bacterium | reverse complement strand
GTCCAGCGCGCGGTGTACGACTGACAGAACTCCTCGACGAATTCCTTCAGGCGCACAGTATCCCCACCTGAGAGAGCGTCAGAATGAATCCAGGCATCCACGGTCACCGCCGGCGGGTTCTTGTACCGGTCGGGTGAGATCAGCCAGGCCGCGAGTTCAACTACCAGGAACAGGCCCAGTGGGATGCCGATTATTGTGCCTATGTAACGGAACAGACTCTTTGTCCTACTCTCTGGCATTGGCGTTCAGGATCGTGTGAGATAGTGGTGACGGTCAGGCATAATATAGAGAGAATTCTCCAAAAATCTGCTGGCCATCGCACCTTGAACTGCTGGCCTCCCACCAAAGACGGAGTCTCGAGGTCGCTCGCTGAATACCCAATGAGCATTCGCTTTCCATGTGAACGCAATGACCCCCCGGCAGGAAACAAAAGCCAGATTTGTGTTGTTGATTCGACATGGGTATAGCACGCTGATTTTCTCCCCGGTGACGGCACCACAAGGCCGGGTGGTACAAATCTTACGACAGATCCCTCCAGGACGAAACGCAATGAAGGACGAAGAACAACACCGCCTGATCGAAGAGCTCTTCCTGCTTCAGCGCGTGGCTCAACGCATCAACTCAACTTTGGATATCGATGCCCTCCTCGAGGATATCGTCGGCGATGTCGCCCGCACGTTCGGCTGCTCGCGCTCCGCGGTCCTCTTGAAGGACGCCGCAACGAATGAACTCGTCATTGCGGCGGTGCAGGGATGGACAATGAACTACCACATGAAAGGAGATCGTTTCAAGATCGGTGAGTATGGGATGGTCGGGCATGTCGGCGCGATTGAAGAGACCTATTACGCGCCGGATGTTACCAAGGATCCTTACTACCAGATGAGTGAGTCGCTGACCCGTTCAGAAGTCGACATTCCCCTTAAGGCACACGGACAACTCATCGGCGTTTTCAATGCGCAACACAACGAATACAACGCGTTTCCACCCAACCGCATCCAACTCCTTGAAGCTCTCGCCGGGCACATTGCCACGGCCATCGAAAACGCACGCATGTTTCAGAGAGAGCGCCTCGAAAAAGAACGAATGAGCAAGGATTTGAGTGAGGCACGGCAAATACAGCAGACGTTGTTTCCCGGCCAGTGTCCCGAAGTGCCTGGATTTTCCGTCAAGGGGCTCTGCATGCCATGCCAGGAAGTCGGGGGCGATTGGTTTGACTACTTTCCGCTTCAGGATGGTCGCCTGGCAGTCGTGCTGGCGGATGTTTCAGGCAAGGGGATGGGAGCGGCACTGCTGATGTCCTCAACCCGCACCGTTCTGCGACTTGTCGGAGAGACCGGACTGCCGCCCGGGGAGGTGCTGTCCCGCGTCAATGGCCTCCTCCTGAAGGACTTCCCTACGGCAAAGTTTGTCACGATGGTGTATGGTATTCTGGATCCACACAAGCGAACCATCGTCTTCGCAAACGCGGGCCACCCGCACCCGCTCTTTGTGAAGTCAGGCAGCGCATCCTTTCTTGAGACGGAGATGGGGTTGCCCTTGGGAATACGCGAGGGGGCTTACTCCGAACGGGTCGTGGAGATGACGCCAGGCAGCCGGCTTCTCTTCTTTTCAGATGGCGTTACCGAAGCAATGAGTCCGTCGTTGCAGCAGTATGGCGAAACACGCCTTCGCGGTCAAGTCGTGCAGCCATCCGCAACCGTTCCCGGCCTTCTGGAGAGCGTGCGCGCCTTCACCGCCGGCCAACCGGCCTCCGACGATATCACTGTAGTATTGATTCAGGCGCGTTGACAACATCCGGATGCTCTCCTTGTCCGGGAGGGTAGTGCCACCTCCCGGCACTGCATCTCTCTCCAGGCGTGACTGGCGTCGAACGCATTGTAATCCGATACAATCTTGTCTATATTTACCGCAACACAACTCTCCAAAGCTTCCTACTGATTGACTTTTCGCCGGCGGCCCCCATGTGGAACAGCCATGAACTTCAAGCGTTTCTCTCCCGGGCGGCTACCGTGGCCGCCTTGATTGTATATGGCGCTCTGGTTGCGCTTTCGGGAAGCAAGCCCGAACAACTCGCCACTGGTGCTGATCCGAAGGTAGTACCGGGCCGAAACGGTGCAACGCAGTCCGCATCGCTTGACGCACGCCCCGTGACGGGCACATACACGGTTCCCCTCTCTTGCCCTTCCTGGGTCCATTCGGCGGTGTTCTATCAGATCTATCCACAGACCTTCTATGACTCAAACGGCGATGGCATAGGCGACCTGGAAGGTATCGTTCAGAAGCTGGACTACATCAAGAGTCTGGGCGTCGATGCAATCTGGATCAATCCGTTCTTCGAATCTCCGTTTTGCGACGCCGGGTATGATATCTCCGACTACTATCGCGTGGCCCGGCGTTACGGTACGAACGAAGATGCCCGGCGGCTCTTCAATGAGTCGCACAAGAGGGGACTGCGCGTGCTCTTCGATTTTGTCCCGAGCTACACTTCGATGGAACACCCTTGGTTCCAAGCATCGGCGCGGCAGGAAAGTAGCACGTACTCGAACTGGTACATATGGACCGACAACATCTGGTTGAATCCGCCCGAGAAGTTTCAAGGTGCGTTCGTCAAAGGGCATGGAACCAGGAACGGACAGTACTTGCAGAACTTCTACTACTGCCAGCCGGCCCTGAACTACGGTTTCGCCGATCCCGACCCGAATCAGAAGTGGCAACTCCCCATTGATCACCCGGATGTGCTCGCCATGAGAGAAGAGATGAAGCGCGTCGTTCGATTCTGGATGGATATGGGAGCGGATGGATTCCGGGCTGATATGGCCGGCGCGCTTGTCAAAACGTCCGGCACCGTGGGAACTCAGCAATTCTTTACGACGCAAGAAGAAGGGACCAAGAGGTTCTGGCGAGAAATACGTGGGATCCTCAACACGGAATACCCTGACGCCTTCATGGTGGCAGAATGGTCATATCCCGTCTCGGCGCTTGACGGGTGTTTCCACGCCGACTTCTTTCACTGGTTCGAAGGATACAACGATCTTTTCCAGAAGGAGAGCTGGCGGATTCTCAACGGCTAGTCGGAGGGCCACAGCTACTTTGATGTCGAAGGGAAAGGCGACATTTCATCCTTCCTCGACAACTATCTGGACCAGTATGAGCGAACAAAAGGAAAGGGTTATATCTCGATTCCGCTCGGCAACCATGATAATGCACGGTTGGGCAATCAGCGGAGTGACGATGACCTGGAGATCATGTACGCGTTCGGCCTCACGATGCCGGGGGTTCCTTTTATCTACTACGGGAATGAAATAGGCATGCGTCAGATGCCGGAGAGCTGGCCTCAGGTTGAGGGGGCGTATCGTCCACGGAATGGTGGCCGGACACCCCTGCAGTGGGGAAAGGGAAAGAACCTCGGCTTCTCCGCGGCGGCGCCTGAGCAGCTCTATCTGCCTGTCGACCCCGCGCCGGACGCCCCAACAGTGGATGCACAGGAGAAGGACCCGCGTTCTCTTCTCAACAGAACCCGCGCGCTGATACGACTACGACAAAGTGAACCCGCCCTCTCCGCCTACGCGGAATTCGTGCCAGTATATGCGAGGAAGAACGCATATCCGTTTGTCTATTGCAGAGCCAAAGACGACGATGTCGTCCTCGTGATTCTCAATCCCGCAGGGACACAAGCTACTGCAGAGTTCGACCTGACGGTTCCTCATGCCCGGCTCGTTCTACGGGCCGGCACGGCGCCAGATATAAAGAGAGATGGGGCGAGAATGAAGGTGACTGTTGACGGCAGATCGTATGCTATATACAAGCTCGAATAGGTTTGACCTTTCACGCCCGACCATCCAGACCCCGCAGCAAGGAGAGCCACGGTGAAAATGAGAATTAGACCTGTCCAACTGTCCATACTACTCGTGATTCCGATGGCGTTGGCCTCTTCTCAGACAGGAAGTAGCCAGACCACGTATGAGGGGCCTGGCATGCAAGTAGTCCAGCAACGCTTGGTTCAGGGCAGCTCCCAGGAACACCCGGTTGCCAGCGGCTCTCATCGGCAGAAGGACGTCTTTGCCGAAATCGGCGAACGCGACATTGCTACCCGG
>JADLEA010000082.1 GCA_020846365.1 Bacteroidota bacterium | reverse complement strand
GGAGGGACGTACGCCGGCCTCTCCGAACAGTGTTCTTCCTGTCACCTCCAGCAATACAATGCTACCACGAATCCCGCGCATGCGACCTCGGGCTTCCCGACAACCTGCGAGAACTGTCATGGCACTACGGCCTGGGTCCCTTCCACATTTCAGCATGATTCGTATTTCCCCATCTCGGCGGGGAGTACCCATCGCCCGGGCCGGTGGAACGCGTGCTCTGACTGTCACACCTCGGCGAGTTCCATGCAGCAGTTCTCCTGCCTGAATTGCCATGAGCATGCGCAAGCACAAGTCGATCCAAGGCACACCGGCGTCTCCGGCTACCGGTATGAAAGTCAGGCTTGCTATTCCTGCCATCCCCGGGGGCGCGAATGAGACTGAACATCGGATGGTGTATGCTTCTTATTGCTGGCGGGGCCTGTGGCGCAGGCGCGCGCGCGCAATCGGTGTCGGCGGACACGGGAATACTACGCGGAGTCGTGACATTCGTCTCGTCCACGTCAGCATACGTTAACGTGGGGAGCAACGCCGGCGTCTCGCCCGGCGACAGTGTTTTCATTGCACGGCGCGGGACGGTTCTGACGCGGGGGACTGTCGCAGGAGTCTCGTCACAATCATGCGTGGTGCCACTTCAGGGGGAGGAGCGAATCCTTGTCGGAGACAGCGCCGACATTCGAGTTCAAAGGAGGGTTGGATCGGATACCCCGACTTCTCGTTCAGCTCTTGGATCGTCGCGCACCCTTCCTGCGTCTCCTTCTGTCACGGGCCGCGTCGCACTCCAATATATCGGGGTGGGAAGCGCCGGAGACGGCCTGACGGTTTCTCAGCCATCCCTCGTCATGCTATTAAACGTTCCGGCTCTCCTTGGAAGCGGGATGAGCCTGAGATTCCACGGCCGCGCAGTCAGGAATCTCTCGCAGACGACACCAACGAGCAGCGGGCTCTCCCGGTCACATGCGCGCATATACGAACTTGCGCTGGCAGCGGATGCGCCGGGGAACCCGTTTGGTTTCTCCCTTGGCCGGGTTACCTCACGTTACGTTGCAGGGCTCGGCCCTTTTGACGGCGCCGAGGTGTTTGTCCGGAAGGGGAATGTCACTGCCGGAATTCTGGGTGGCTTCCAACCCGACTTCGTCACATCGGGCGTGGATGCGCGGCGCCAGAAAGCGGCGCTGTTTGCCAACGTCGCGTGGAAAGGTGCCGATCGGACAGGAGGCGATGTGACCATTGCGTATGGCCGCCAGATGTTCAAAGGGAAACTGGATCGCGATTTCGCCTACGTGCAGAGCAGCACGCGCATCGGATCGACGATCACCATCTTTCAATCGACGGAGGTCGATGTGACGGGACTCGAAGGAGATGAGAGGACCGGAAAACTCCGGCTCGCGAACACATTTCTGACGATGTCCTTCGCACCCCTGCCCTGGCTCGCCTTCGACGGCGGCTACGATGCAACGCGCATTGTGTACTACCTCGAATCCATGGAGATCCGTTCGGACACGCTTATGGACAACACGCTCCGTCAGGGAGTCAGAGGGGGAGTGTTTTTTCGTCTCCCCCTGCGTATCCAGGTCGGCGGCAGGATCCATGTGCGGCCCGCTGTGGGTGACCTGCGCGCTTCACGGACGATCATGGGCACCGCTGGCGTCCGTGATATCGCCCATTCGGGAGTCAGTGTGAACGCTCAACTTGCCGGCATTACAGGCATCTATGCTGAAGGGACAAATGTATCATGCCGGATGGATTTCATGCTCAGCCCCGAGACGAGCCTGGATCTGGGTGTGGAACGCTATCGCTACACTTTGGTCCGGACGCAGGAACAGCAGAGCACCGTGACGGCGAGCGTGTCGGCTCAGACGTTTGTGGCAAGACGATGGTACATTCTTGGCGGCCTTGACCAGGTGTGGGAGAATGATCTTCCTTTTCAACGTGTCTTTGCGGAGGTGGGAATGCGGTTCTGACAATTCCGTCCGTGCACGGGAAGCATTCAGGAACCACTCTCAACACTGGTCATCATGGAAACTCTGATAACTCTTGTCATTGCGGCGCTGCTCATAGTGGGCACGGTGGTTCCATATTACCGGAGGCTCCGGCGCCGTGAAGCGGAGGCCCACAACCGGCTGGAGGAATTGAAACTTACCGGGCACGACAAGGCCGTAGGTCTCCATCCGCACATAGATGCTCTGGAATGCGTCGGGTGCGGGAGTTGCGTGGATGCGTGCCCCGAAGAGGATGTTCTGGCGGTTGTGGACGGGAAAGCGGTGTTGGTACATGGGGCGAAATGCGTGGGGCACGGCCGGTGCGCTGATGCATGCCCTGTGGGTGCCATCCGGCTCGTCATGGCGCCGCCTGGCCGAAGTGCCGAATTCCCCCTGCTCACTCCACAGCTAGAGACAACACTCCCGAACATCTTCGTAGCAGGCGAACTCGGCGGACTAGGGCTTATCAGGAATGCCGTTGCGCAGGGAATCTCTGTCATCCGCGAGATCGCTTCCCGCCCAAGGCGCCCGCAAGAGGGCGATGCATTCGACGTGATCATTGTGGGCGCAGGCCCTGCCGGGCTGGCATCGGCGCTCTCGGCTAAGGAGCGCGGATTACGGTACCTGGTGCTGGAACAGGAGACGATCGGCGGGACGATAATGCACTATCCCAGGCGAAAAATCGTGCTCACCTCGCCATTTGAACTGCCTCTCTGGGGAAAGGTCAGGTTTACCGAGATTTCCAAGGAGGAGTTCCTGAGGTTCTGGGAGCGTGTGCTAGACCGGACCCAGCTGAATGTCAAGACTTCCGAAAAGGTCCTCAGCATCATTCCGGGAGAGTCTGGTTATGTGGTGGGGACGCCGCGGGGGATCTATGCGGCAGGATCGGTGGTTCTCGCGATGGGTCGAAGAGGCACTCCCCGCAAACTGGGCGTCCCGGGAGAAGACCTGGGAAAAGTCATGTATCAGCTCCTCGATGCAGGATCGTACGCAAATACCAACATTCTGGTCGTGGGCGGCGGCGACAGCGCGGTCGAAGCGGCATTAGCTCTCTCCCGCCGGGGGAAGAACCGTGTGACGCTCTCGTATCGCCAGCAGTCATTTACACGGATCAAGCAGAAGAACGAGATCGCCATCAGCGAATCCATAAGGCGGAATCAGCTTCGTGTCCTTTTCAACTCCACGGTGCGCGAAATTCTTCCCGATGTGGTGTTGGTGGAGTCTGACGGCGGGATACAGACCGTGAACAATGATGTCGTGTTTGTGCTAGCCGGCGGAGAACTTCCGTTCGGCTTCCTGCGAGACGTCGGGATCGGATTTCAGCATCAGTCAGTCTAGTTGAATTTCGCGACGCCGACCCGGCAGTGCTGCTATGCTTCAAGGGCCTGCCTCTCAACGTATCACAGTTGCCAACACGTTCTTTTGCAGCCTGTCGGATATCGCGGTGAACACATCTTCATCGGTTCGGTACTCTCTCCATCCTTCTGCGACAAACATCTCCGGGCTGTCAAAGACCTGCCTCACCAGGGTGGCCTTGTACCGGATCGCCACCGATCGGCCTCCTTCAGCAAGGTCGCAGATTTGATTGTAAATACTGGACATCTCCAGGCCCGGTTGGGCCAGCTTGATGAGGGCCACTTCCCTCAGGGCGGATTCCGTCACCGCATTAAGTTCGTGCCGGAGCGACACGAGATAGTGCGGTTCGAAACGCGCCATGTTCAGCCGGCGGTATTGGTCCATCTTGGCGCAAGTCCTGACGGACTCGTCCGCAGGCGATTGAACGACTGCCAGGGAAGCGACAACGAGTACAGCGGCCATGATTTTCATAGGATCCCTGCTGTGTTTGTGTCTTGAATTCCTCCCTACATCTCTTTGACCGTCTGCAGCGAAGAATGTTGCGTTCAATGGACGCAGCGCCGGCGCAACTCAACGTTTATCCGTGGCGTTTCGTCGCAACCGAGTTGGCCGGGAATTCAATCCTGGGCCGGGGCGCACAGGGAGTGCCGGGCGATCGTGCTCGGCACGAGGACATTCGGTCAATCCGAGGCGTTCTCGTTGATTTTGCGTCCAACGAATTCAACGGAAGCGTGGTTTGTTGATTGCCAAAGTGGTGTTTTGTAGATTTACATCACAATCCTGCCTGCGGTAGACCTAAAAGGAGTGCGGCGTGAGAACAAACGATGAATGCCCCAGACCGGCCAGGCCGATAGGATTCCTGTCTCTTCTCTGCACCCTCGTCTTCCTTGTTGGCGCATGTAGCGCCTGCGATCCAGACACCATCGGACAGAAGGAGAAAGACAAACCGGCGCAGCTGCGTGTCGTGATCGGAGAAGGAGGGGGATTTGCAGGAAGCTGGCAAGGGTATACGATACGTGGCGAGGGTACCGTCTTTGCCTGGAACGGAAAAGGCGCAAGGGAAAACGAACGTCCAATCGGCCGGTTGAGCCCCGATACGCTCTGCGCATTGTGGGATGCGGTACAGGATCTCGAGTCAATTCAACCGACAGACTCCGCGGGATCTCTCACCCAGTTTATCGAGATCACTGTCCAGGATTACAGCAAGACGTACTCCTGGCAGCCCCGGCCCGGGGCTTCAAGAACGAAGGCCGCTTATCAGAGACTCCACGAACGTTGTGCGACTGCAATCCGGACCTCTTTGATACCTTCAGACTCCACCTCAACGACTTCCGAAAAGTGAGAAACCATGAAGATCCACATTGCACTTTTGCTCGTTCTGGGGATTCTCTTTTGTGACGGCGCAACGGCACGGGGACAGAAGAAAGCGCCTGACAATGCCGTTCCATCGGTTGGCTTTCAGACCAAAATGGCGCGTCAGCGCATCCCAACGGCAGGTCAGCAACAGCTATTCAAGACCGATGTGGCCAATCTTGCGGAACGGATCGCCGCGGTCAGGCGCGGTCACACGGAGTCCGGGGTCTTGCTGACGCCGGACCAGTCGAGAGCCATGAGGGCACTCCGCGCCTCCAGCGCCACCCGTCTGGCGGTCCATTGGGATCGTTCCCTCGGTGTTCCCGTGTTCATTCAGGGTTTGCGGGCGGAGAGTCAGTGGACGGGCCTCCAGAGCACTGCATCTGATGCCGCCGCACAACAGTCTGCGCGCAGCTTCCTGAAGTCGTATGCGGGGCTCATGAAGTTGAACGATCCATCCTCAGAGCTCGTGCAGGTCGAGGTAAGCAGGGATAACCTTGGCTTCACGCACGTCCGGTATCAACAGATGTTCCGTGGTTTGGAGGTATGGGGGAGAGACTTGAGAGTTCACGTGGACGGCGAGGGTCAGGTGGAAAGTTTCAACGGCCGGTACGTTCCCACGCCCGACATTCCGGAGCCGGAGAGGAGCGGAATTGACGCGGGACTGGCAGGCGCGATTGCCCTCAGGCACTCGGGGGCGGCAAAAACAATCGGCGAGACCAGGCAAGTGTACCTTCCCGATGAGGCCGGCCGGCTGACCCTCTGCTGGCTTGTTCCGGTGGGGGGAGGATTCGATTTACGAAAAGATGTTTTCGTCGAAACCACCACAGGCCGTGTGGTGAAGGAATACAACCGTATCATGTCAGATGGTCCGGTGGTCGGGAGCGGCACAGATGTCAGAGGGGTGAGCCGAACGCTCGGGGTGTATCAGATAGGATCGCAATATGTCATGATCGACGCATCAAAATCAATGTATAACCCGTCCCAATCCCAATTCCCCGATGATGGCAGGGGCGTGATCTACGCATACGACTTCCACAATGGGGAAGAGAGCATCTACTACATCACCTCCACTAATCAGAATAGCTGGTCCGTCCCGTCTGGCGTATCCGCGCTGTATACGGGGAGCAAGCTCTTTGACTACTACAAGACGGTCCATGGCAGGAACGCCATCGACAATCAGGGCAGCACGATGAACTTCGCCGTGAATTTCAAATCGAATTACAGCAATGCGTTCTGGACCGGCCAGTATATGGTCTTCGGCAACGGTGACGGCTCGACGTTTAGCGATCTCTCCGGCGCATTTGATGTGACCGCGCACGAGATGACGCACGGAGTCACGGAGTGGAGTGCAGGTTTGTTGTACGAGAACCAGTCCGGAGCCTTGAACGAATCCTTCTCGGATGTCTTTGGCGCGTTGTTCGAATTCTGGCTGGAGGGAGCTGCGGGCGACTGGCTCATGGGCGAGGACGTCTTCACGCCGGGCACACCGGGGGATGCTCTGCGCAGCATGTCGGATCCCGGGGGACCGGCGGTGCCTGCGGGTTCCCGGCAACCGGCGAACATGAGCGAGTACGTCGTGTTGCCCAACACCGAGGCGGGTGATTATGGCGGAGTCCACACGAACAGCGGTATTCCCAACAAAGCATTCTATCTCTTTGCAACATCTCCGGGAGTGACGAAAGAAGAAGCGGGCGCAGTGTACTACCGGGCATTGACAACGTACCTCACGAAAAACTCCCGGTTCGTGGATTGCCGGCTTGCCGTTATCAAGGCGGCAGAAGATCTCTTCGGCGGTGCAGGCAATGCCAGAGCTCTCGCGGCTGCTACGGCGTTTGATGCCGTGGGGATTACGACAGGTACCAGCACCGGCGATCCTCCGGTCGATCCACCCGTCCAGGGCACGGAGTATGTTCTCTTCGTCGACGCTTACAACGGCCGGCTGTACCGCTGGACGGTAGGCACGACCACCGTGGGCCAGGTCTCGGCAACCAGTCTGTACAGCCGTCCTGCGGTCACCGACAACGGCGAGCACGTGTTCTACGTCGACCAGACGGGCAATCTCCATACGGTGAAATCGGACGGAACCAACGATCAAGCGCTCTCGACCAGCGGCGGGTTCAATAACATTGCCGTCTCGCGGAGCGGACGCTACCTGGCCGCGACGAGCGTGTATTCTGAGCCGTATATCTATGTGTTTGACTTGGATAGCACAGCCGGGAACAAAGTGCTGCAACTCTACACGCCCACCTACCATCAGGGGGAGACCGTCGGGATCATCGAATATCCCGATCGCATCGACTGGACGGCGGATGAGACGAGAATCATGTATGACGCCTACAACACGGCAATCGTGACGGGTGGGGACACGCTTGGGTACTGGGACATCAACACGGTGAGGGTGGAGGATGGCTCTGTGGCGCGCCTCTTTGCGGCGCAGGCACGCGGCATTAACATCGGAAATCCTGTCTTTGCCTCGAACACCGACAACATCATGGCTCTGGACAGGATGGATGAGAACGGGCAGGTGCTTGTCCTTGCCGTGAACCTGAACACGGGCGACGCGGGCGTCGTTACCAACAACTACTCCTCCCTTGGCAGTCCTGCGTTTTCCAAGGACGACGGGAAAGTGTACTATCACTACATCGATGAATCCACGGGAACCTATGAGATCTGGTCCGTGGATCTCGAGGCGGACGGGATCACCGGCGCCGGCAACGACGAGGGTGAACTTGAGAATGCAGTGTATCCTCTTGCCTTCGCCATCGGCACACGTCCGACAGACGTGCCTGCGGCTGAGGGCATCCCGCCGGCCTTCATCCTGGATCAGAACTATCCCAACCCGTTCAATCCAGGCACAGAAATCAGATTCCACGTTCCGCGGGAGATGCGCCTTGTGCTGAGAATCTATGATCTTCTCGGGCGCGAGGTTGCTTTACTGGCGGAGGGACAGTTTTCGCCGGGGGCGCACTCCGTACGGTTCGACGCTTCGGGGCTGTCGAGCGGTGTGTATCTCTACCGCTTGGAAGGGGAGGGCAGTGTCCAGACGCGGAGGATGATGCTTGTGAAGTAGCGAGTCTATTCGCCGATCTGGCGCTGTGCTCTCTTCATCATTTAAGAAAGGAGCACGACAATGACACGGCAATGGATTAGCTGTTGCGTGCTGTGTGCCCTTCTCTCTGTGAGAGGTGGGGCTCAGAGCCTCGATCTGGATTCGCTGTATGTCTCCAGGCCATCCACCCAGGAATTGGAGGCCATTCTTGATTCGTTCAATGTCACCCTGGTGAACGGGACCGAGCCGCATGAGCAATGGAGTCTCCATGACCCTTACCTGTTCAGGCCCGACTCCACTGCCCCGTCCGTTTATCCGCTGGTGAACTGCCTCCGGGTCCTGCGGGAACAACGTTGGGCGTACCCGATTCCATTCGCCGGCGGCGATCTGTACAACTACATGCTCGACCATTTCCGCAACGGCGGGATCGAACTCTGGCTGGATGCCGGATTTTCCACCGGTGGGAGTGAAACGATAAGCCTCAAGGCCGTAACGGCCTACTGGGACGGCCGCAGTTCTGCGGATCCGTTCACTCCGATCACTCCGTTTTCTGTGTACCCGTTCATCCACAGAACGCAGCTCATCATCCACGAGACTCGTCATTGTGATGCGGGTGCCCCTCCGCACGTAGGCGGAAGCTACGATCAGTCCCTCGCTCAGGAAGGGGCGTACGGTCGTGCCTGCATCTACAGTATGTGGACGTGGAAACATGGGTTGGGTATCAGTCAGCGCATCCGCACGGCGGCCGGCCTGGAGGCAAAGGATTTTCTGACAACCCGATTTGTTGACCAGCCGGCCACGCATCCCAATCCCGACATCCAGGCGATCATCGACGAACTCCAGGCAACGACGATCAGCGCGGTGAAAGCGGACGCCGGAAACGATACAACGATCTCCATCCCCTCCTCAGCAGCGGGCATTCCCTTTACTCTCAATGGCAGCCGATCGTATTCAGTATATGCGCCGGTTGTGGAATACCACTGGCT
>JADLEA010000081.1 GCA_020846365.1 Bacteroidota bacterium | reverse complement strand
GATCCTCGTCGGCATCACCGGCTCTGCCGGCATGGGCATCGCAGAACGATGCGGCATCCCGTTTATCCAGGAAGCTGTGAGTTGCGCGGGCGTCGTCCGAACCCTCTATCCGGAAGTCCGCACGCTGCTGGATGTGGGGGGCGAAGACACGAAGCTGATCTTCTTCGACGACCGGATGCGGCCTGATATCCGGATGAACGGCAACTGCGCGGGCGGAACAGGCGCATTCATCGACCAGATGGCCACCCTGTTGAATATCGATCTGGCCGGGCTGAATGCTCTTGCGGCACGCCATCAACACTGCTACCCCATCGCATCCCGCTGTGGCGTCTTCGCGAAGACGGATGTGCAGAACCTCATCAGCCGTCAAATTCCGAAAGAAGATATCGCGGCGACGATCTTTCAGGCCGTTGCTATCCAGACCAGGAACACGCTTGCACGCGGTGCTTCCATCACGCCGAAGATCCTCTTCTGCGGCGGACCGCTGACGTTCTTCTCCTCCCTCCGCAAAGCTTTCACCGAAGTCCTGCAGGTCTCTCCCGAAGAGGTGATCCTTCCCGTTGGGTCCGAATTCCTTCCTGCCCTCGGTGCCGCAGTGAATCCGGAGCGGGTCGGACTGCGGACCACCATGCAGGACCTCGTTGCACGCACGACGATCACGAGCGCTGTCGATGCCTCCCTGACCAGGACCGTGACGCCCTTGTTTGCGAACGACGATGAGTTCCAGACATGGTCGGCAACAAGGGCCCGCGCGTCGATTGAAAGAATTGATCTCAGCAATCTCTCCGGTGAAGAGTGCTTTCTGGGCGTCGATTCCGGCTCCACGACGACAAAGATCGTGCTCATCGACTCTCACGGGCGACTCGGCTTTGAGATCTACACCAACAACAAAGGGGAACCACTCCATGCCGTTTCGGCCGGACTGCACGAGCTGAGGGAAAAGGCCGCTGACCTTCGCGTGGATCTCCGCATTACCGGAAGCGGAGTAACCGGCTACGGCGAAGACCTCGTCCGTGCGGCGTTCGGTTTTGATGAGGGGATCGTGGAGACCCTGGCGCACTTCCGCGCTGCGCGCGCGTTCCAGCCGGATGTTTCTTTTATTCTGGATATCGGCGGCCAGGATATGAAGGCCATCTTCATCGAGAACGGCGACGCCAGGAACATCGAGATCAACGAGGCCTGCTCGTCGGGTTGCGGTTCATTCCTCGAAACGTTTGCGCACTCTCTTGGCACCGGGGTTGCGGAGTTTGCTGAATGCGCATGCCATTCGGCATCCCCCTGTGATCTCGGGAGCCGGTGCACGGTGTTCATGAACTCCCAGGTGAAACAATCGTTGCGCGAAGGGATGTCCGTCGCAGATATCTCGGCCGGACTGGCATACTCGGTGATCAAGAACTGCATCCAGAAGGTGTTGCGTGTGCACGACACCAGCGTGCTGGGGAATGCCATCGTGGTTCAGGGAGGTACATTCCGGAACCCGGCTGTCCATCGGGCTCTGGAGCTGATCGTGGGAAAACCGGTCATCTGTCCCGATATCCCGGAGCTGATGGGCGCCTACGGAGCCGCGCTTACGGCACTGGATTCGCATACATGCGCGGCATCCGCGCCCGGAGAACAGATGGAGGGCGTGTTTGCGCGCGCTGAGGGGCTCGGCCGACGGGGCGCGGAAGTCGACGCGCACCAGATGAAAGGCGTTGCCGCGTCACTCTCTGAGCTGTCCTCCACACCTGCGTACGCCACGAAGACATCCTCGTGCAAGGGGTGCGAAAACAGCTGTACGATCACCACATTCGTCTTCGAAAACGGCACCCGTTTCTTCTCGGGTAACAAGTGCGAGAAAATCTTCACCAACCGGGGAAAAGAGAGGAAAAGAGGAACAAACCTTGTCGAACGGCAGCTTAGCCTGATCTTCGACAGGCGCCGCTCGCCGGAAGGGGAAAGCCGGCTCACGATCGGCATCCCGAGGGTCCTCAATATGTACGAGAACTTCCCGTTCTGGTGCACGCTGTTTGTTGAATCCGGCATCGACGTGGAGCTCTCCCCAGTGTCGACTCATGCCCTGTGTGACAAGGGGGTGGGGACGATTATGTCGGACAACATCTGCTTCCCGGCTAAGCTTGTACACGGGCATATCCAGAGTCTGATGGATTCCGCGGTCGACCGCATCTTCTACCCCATGGCGTTCTATGAAAAGGATGAATCTGGAAAATCTTCGTCATGCTGGAACTGTCCAATCGTGGCGGCGTACCCGGATGTCATTCGGAGTGCCATGAATCCGGAGAAGAAATCCGGGATCCCTTTCGACACTCCGACCGTCGCTTTCCATGATGTCTCTCTGCTGAAGAAAGCCAGCTACGCGTACCTGCGGGATCTTGGCGTGCCGAGGTCCGTTTTCCGGAGAGCATTCAACCTTGCCATCGAGGAGCAAAGCCGGGTAAGACGTCAACTTCGGGAGGAAGCGCAGGCGGTCATTGAGGATGCGGAGGCCACGGGCAAGCCGCTCGTTGTCCTCGCCGCCCGGCCTTATCATCTGGATCCTCTCATCAACCACAAGGTTCCCGAGATCCTGGCTGACCTCGGGGCGAACGTCCTGACGGTGGATGCGCTGCCGGGGACTGTCCAGGCAGACGGTGGTGATGATATCCTGATACTCTCGCAGTGGGGCTACCCGAACCGTCTGTTCGAGGCAGCCCGATGGGTGGCGGCGCATCCGCAGGCGGAACTCGTCCAGCTCAATTCCTTCGGCTGCGGTCCCGATGCCCTCACGGTCG
>JADLEA010000080.1 GCA_020846365.1 Bacteroidota bacterium | reverse complement strand
CGGGAGACGGCCTCCCGGCTGCCGGACGGAAATATGCGTGCGTCTTGTTCGGCGTGTGGGAAATGGAATCCAGGAGACTGCCCAGGCGCTCATCGCACAGGGACAGGAGGCAGCTCCGGCGCATGGAGCCCGTAGGATAGCGGCGGTCCAGAAGCAGGGTGAGCACCTCGATAGCGCGCTTGAAGTCGCCGTGGCTGAGTGCGGAGTGCTCGATTGCGGCGAGCATTCCCGAGAACTCGGCGTAGTTTGATTTCTGTACCCGCCTTACCACTTCGTCAAACACGTCTTTCGCCGATTGCCCAGACCGGGAGAAGTCTTCAGGATTGAACTCCTTCACTGATGGCTGGGCGGTTGATGTGAACGCCTTTCTGTGCGTATCGGTCGTGATGCGTCTCCCGAATTTGTCCGTGCAGACCAGCCGGGACATCTTCCCGTTGTCGGCGATTTCGTTGGGACGCACCGAGAAGACGAATGCCCCACCGTCGGTGTGGCTTCCGCCGCGGGCATTCCAGTAGCGGTCGGCATGCGACCAGAACCGCCGGTCTTCCGATGCCAGACTGCCGAGCGCAGCATCGATTGCCTGCTTCTCAGATGCGGCGAAGCCGATCGATGCCTCGCCTTCCTGAAGAGCGAAGACCTGAGGCCGGAGCATGCTGGTGTCGGTGATGCCGATGAGCCGGTACGCGGTCTCCTCCTGTGCGCACTGCGCAATGAGGAAGAACCATGGGCCGTCAGGTGAGCCGTGCATGTGCGTTGTCTGCAGCATCTGGTAGACGTGCTGCTTGTCGGCCGGAAGCAGGGTGAAGTCCCGTTCGGTGGTTGGTGCAAGTGCCTCGATGACATACTCCAGCGGGTAGCGATAGACCCGGTGGAGCAGGTCGAAGACGAGCGCAGAGACTTCGGTGTCCGTCAGGAACAGGGGGAAGATGTTCCGTTGACCCAGATAGTCGCACAACGATGCATAATTCGCGAAGTCACCGTTGTGCACAAGCGCTTCATGGAGTCCCACGAAAGGATGCGCGCCCCCCGGATGCCAGACTCTGCCTTTGGTGGGATACCGGTGATGACCGATCCAGACGTGCGCGTGTGTGTCTTCGAGCTTGTAGTACCGGACGACGTCATCGCCATAGCCGACCATTTTCAGCACCAGCATGTTCTTTCCGTGCGACAGCACGAATGCCTTCTTTTCTCCCGCGGATGCATAGTACGCACGGTTCAAGCGGTAGCTGTTCTGGTACACAATCTCGTCCTCAACGGCGTTTCCGGGCGGCGGTAAACCTCCCGTGCCGGACATTCCGTACCGACGGTGGAAATCCTGAATGACATCCTGTCGCACCCGCACAAAATACAGATAGACTTCAGGAGGCCGGACTTCGAGGCTCGGGATGATCCCCATGTTTTCCGCGACCGGCACAGCGCGGGTAAAATCCACTTCAAATGTTGCCTCTACATACTCGCGCTCGACATCGGCCCGTACGGAGGGGTCGAGGTAGGCAATGGAGAGGAGATAGTCTTCGTCCAGGGTCTCCCTCGAAACGCCGAACTCTTCCGGCACCAATCCCACAGCAGCAATGCCTCCGCCCTTATTGTTGCCGCGGTTGCGCATTTGTTGCAGCGCCTGCAACAGATGCCGTGCAGGTAGTTGTTCGCTACAAGCGATGCCGATAACGCCGCAACCCCCTTCCGCTTCATTCTGTTCACGTGTGCGGGTTTCATCACTGAGAAGATGCAAGTTCTTTCGGGAAGCGATCAGTGCTTCGATGTTCCGTGCGGTCGTCATCCGCGGCTCGTGCTGTTCTTGGTATACTGAAGGAGATCGGTTCTTCCCCTGAGCTGGCTGATATCGCGAAGGCCGAGCCGGCGAAGGATACTGACAAGTTGCGACGCAAACGATTGGTACAGGTTGGCGATGCGCATCGCTCCCCACTCGGGATCAACCAGCAGGGTGAGCTCGGGATCCGTGGTGGTCAATCCAAACGGGCACCCGCGGCCGCGCTCGCAATTGGAGCACCGGGTACACCCGAGGGCGACAAGCTCACTGGTGCCCAGGACGCATCCATCGGCGCCAAGGGCTATGGCCTTCGCTACGTCATATGCGGTCCGAATCCCCCCGCTCGCCATGACCACGATTTCATCCCGGATTCCCTCCTGTACCAGGTAGCGGTGGACTTTGGGAATGGCGAACTCGACGGGCATGGATATATTCTTCTTGGCAATCTCCGGAGCGGCACCCGTCCCGCCGTAGCTCCCGTCGATCTGAAGAATGTGCGCGCCCGCGTAGTAGCTTCCCACCGCCACCATATCAATGTCTGTCGGCGTGGACACCTTGACGCACACGAGCGCGGTAGGATTGATCGTCCGTATCCAATCGATATGCTTTTTGTGGTCTTCGACCGAATAGACCGAATGGAAAGGAAAGGGCGAGAACAGGCTCACCCACGGAACGCTTTCCCGCATTTTTGCCACAGCCATCGTGGTCTTGTCACCCAGCAGATGTCCCCCGAGGCCCGGCTTCGCGCCCTGCGCATATTTGAACTCGACAATTGGCGCCTTCTGAATGGTTTCTTCACGCACGCCAAACATGCCCGTGGCAACCTGCGTGATGACATGATCTTTGAACGGTGTGAGGGAGTCCGGATACCCGCCCTCCCCCGTCGACGTGTAGGTGTTCCACTCTGTCGCGGCCATCGCACGCGCCAGCATGATGTGCTCGCTGATGGAGCCGTACGACATTCCGCCTCCGTACACAGGGAGCGGAATTTCGATTTTGCGGTCGGTTGGTCTCCGGTTCAACGAGATCGCGGTGCTGACCGGAATGTCCTCCGGCACCCACTGCTCTCTGGCCAGCCACTTGAAATCGAGCAGATCGAATCCTCCTCCGGAATTCCCGATCCTGTACTCCAGGCCGTTCTCCGGCTCCCGTCCCGTTTCTGCCTGGAGCCATGTCGCCAGGATGAGATCGGCGGTCCACCGAAAATCTCCCAGTGCCGGCATCATGGCGGTGCCGAGTTGCGGCCAGAGATGAAACCCATGGTGCAACGCCGCGGTGTGTTTCTCGGCGATCAGTTGCTCGATCGATTTCTCAGTCTTTTGCATACCCGGTGATTCCCTCAAAGGCTTCACGTTGAAGATCTTTTTGGAACATAGCCCGGCCCATCTCTCCGCGCAGCCGCCGCACTTCCCGGAGTCCCATGGCTCCCATCACTTCCAGCAACTGATCGCGCCAGGATGTCAGCAGATTCTTGAGACGCTGCACACCCCATGG
>JADLEA010000079.1 GCA_020846365.1 Bacteroidota bacterium | reverse complement strand
GTCGTAGTACAGTCCGAACTCAAACGGATGCGGACGCAGGGCCATGGGCTTGACCTCCTTGTCCATCTTGTATCCGATCCACGCCTGAATGACGTCCTCCGTGAACACATCTCCGCGGAGCAGGAAGTCATGATCCCGTTCCAGTGCATGGAGGGCTTCATCGATCGAGCCCGGGGTGGAGGGAACGTTCTTCAACTCCTCCGGCTCCATGTCGTAGATGTCCTTGTCCAGCGGCTCTCCCGGATCGATCTTGTTCATCACGCCGTCCAGTCCGGCCAGCAACAGGGCGGAGAATGCCAGATACGGATTGCAGGCGGGGTCGGGGCAGCGGAATTCGATCCGCTTTGACTTCGGGCTCTTGGAGTACATCGGGATGCGCACCGACGCGCTTCTGTTACGTTGCGAGTACGCGAGGTTCACCGGCGCTTCGAATCCCGGCACGAGCCGTTTGTAGGAATTCGTCGTGGGGTTGGTGATGGCGCACAGCGCAGGCGCGTGCTTCAGCAGGCCGCCGATGTAATGCAGGGCCATCTCGCTCAGGTTCGCGTAGCCGTTCCCGTAGAAGAGCGGTTTGCCGGCTTTCCAGAGGCTCTGGTGCACGTGCATCCCGGAGCCGTTGTCGCCGAAGATCGGCTTGGGCATGAACGTCACGGTCCGGCCACGCAGGCGCGCGGTGTTCTTGATGACGTACTTGAAGAGGAGGAGCGCATCGGCGCTTTCCAGCAGCGGTGCAAAGCGCAGGTCGATTTCGGACTGCCCGGCCGTAGCGACTTCATGGTGCTGGGCTTCGACGTGCAGGCCGATCGCCATCAGGTTCTTGGTCATCTCGTTGCGAAGGTCCTGAAGGTGATCCGTCGGGGGTACGGGGAAGTACCCTTCCTTGTACCGCGGCTTGTATCCCAGGTTCGGCATTTCTTCCCTGCCGGAATTCCAGCGCCCCTCGACCGAGTCCACGTAGTGGTAGCTGGAATGCTCGTTGGTGTCAAAGCGGACATCATCGAAGATGAAGAACTCCGCCTCGGCGCCGAAGTAGCAGACATCGGCGATGCCGGTGGATTTCAGGAACGCCTCGGCCTTCTGGGCGATGTTGCGCGGGCACCGCTCGTACTTCTCTTTCGTCAGCGGATCATAGACATCGCAGATCAGACTCAGGGTCTTCTCCTCGATGAAGCGGTCGATGAATGCCGTGCCGGGGTCCGGAATGAGAAGCATGTCGCTTTCGTTAATGGCTTTCCATCCCCTGATGCTGGATCCGTCGAAACCGAAGCCGTCTTCAAAACTGTCTTCGGTGAGCTGGACGGCCGGCACGGAGAAGTGCTGCCATTGTCCGGGGAAATCCATGAACTTGAAATCGATCATGGTAACGCCTTCGTCTTTCATCATCTTTAAAACCCGACTGCTGGCGTTCGTCGCCGCTCCTTTTGCCATGGGGCCTACCCTCGAGATGTGGTTGATGGTGTGTGAAAGAACTTGATCTTTGTGGTCTCTTTCGACGTGGAAAGGACAAGCTGCGTATGGGTCCGCGTGACGCCTGTCCACGTCTGAATCTTTGCCAGGAGTTTCTCGAGCGAGGCCGTGTTGCATGTCCGCACCTTCAGCAGGTGCGTCCCATCGCCGGTGATGGCATGGCACTCCATGATCTCTTCCAGGGTATGCGCATGCTCCAGGAAGTTATTATAGTGCCGCGAGGAATCCACGGTCACAACGATGAACGAGGTAATGTCGTTCCCCAGCCGCTTGTGGTCCAGCGTTGCATGGTATCCGGTGATGATCCGGGCTTCTTCGAGCTTGCGGAGCCGCTCGCTCACCGAGGGGAGCGAGAGACCCACCGATTCCGCCAGGTCATTCCGCCTGGTCCTCCCGGCCTCCTGCAAAATGCCGAGGATCTTGAGATCGATTTCGTCAAGCATTGCGTCCCTACTCTTTGCCTTACTTATTAAGGATTTTGTGCCTCAAGGTTTCAAATATAACGGCGTAGGAACTCAATGTCAAGAACAATTTCGGTACGGATCAGAAGAAGGCGGGAATTCTGTGACGCAGGGCACAGCCGGATGCGGAGGGGGGGAAACTGGCAGATCCCCGCGGAGCCCCGGAAGCGGGTCAAACGTCGCCTAGATGGAGGCTACGGGATGAGCGGAATGAGAGCCAGGGAGGCACACGAGGAGCGGGACGTGCCGACGTGAGGGCGCGCCGGAAGCGGCTAGACAACCCGGTTCGGAGCAGGCCGGGGGCGCTGTTCGAGCCCTTCCGCAGCGGAACGGCGCAGGGTCGCAATCGCCTCTGCCATCGTGGGCGCCGAGAAAACGAAGTTCCCCGCAACCAGGACGTCCGCCCCCGCGGCAACCACTTCCCGAGACGTCCGGGCGTCTATCCCGCCGTCCACCTGAATCACGGCCCCGCTCCGGATTTCCTGTATGCGGTCCGCCACGCGGCGTATACGCCCAAGCGATCCTGGAATGAAGGTCTGCCCCCCGAACCCCGGGTTCACAGACATGATGAGCACCATGTCCACATCAGAGAGCACCTCCTCAAGCATCGAGACGGGCGTTGCGGGATTGATGCTCACGCCCGCCTGCGCCCCGCTTTCGCGAATGCGGTGCACGGTGCGATGCAAATGAGGACACGCCTCTGCATGCACGGTGATGATGTCCGCGCCGGCGTCCCTGTAGGTGCCGATCCAACGGTCGGGATCAACGATCATCAGGTGTGCGTCCAGCGGCAGGCGCGTCACTTTCCGCAAGGCGGAAATGACGGGCGGACCGAAGGTGAGATTGGGGACGAAGACCCCGTCCATGACGTCAAGATGAATCCAGTCCGCACCCGCCTGTTCCAGCGCGTGAATCTGGGTTTCAAGCCGGGCAAAATCGGACGTCAGGATGGACGGTGCAATGCGTACCATGGAAGTAACGTTTCACTCCAACGGGGGTTCGAATTCCTCGGCCGGCCGACCGGTTTTTACCACGAACAAATCCACCGCCTGCCCCGGACCCAACGGATCTCCCGATCGGGGATACTGGTCCACGACGGTGTTAGGAACCAGATCGAAGCTCTGCTGGTACGTGATGACCCCGATGCGAAGCCCGCTGGCCTCCAGGATTGTCTGGGCTTCTCCCAGGGTCTTGCCGATCAGGAGCGGAGCACGGGTCATGCTGCGTGTGCGCCCCTGGCTCACGCTGATGTTCACCGCAGTACCTTTGGAGACCCTCGACTCGGGCGCAACGGACTGCCAGATGATCGTGTTTTCGGGGAACGTGTCAGAGGTGTCGAAACCGACGAGGCCGAGCTGGAGGCCGTGCCGCTCCAGCGCGAACCGTGCATCCCGCAGAGACCTTCCACGGAGCGACGGCACGGGGACCTCGATCTCACCGCCGCTCAAGGTGAGGTATACCCTCCTCCCCTCTTTCACCACGGCATCCGCGGGCGGGTTCTGCTGGACCACGAACCCGGGGGGATGTTGGGGATCGGGCCGGGTATCCGCTTCGACGGCGATCAGCCCCGAGGCCTCGAGCTTCTGCGCTGCCTCTTCCTTCGGAATTCCGATCACGGCGGGAACAGAAACACGCCCGGCGTGGTTCACATACAAAGGAAGCACGACGTAGTTCATCAGGATGAACAGCCCGATCAGCACTCCCCCTATCCAGAGAATCCTTCTCACGTAGGGGGAATCGTACCACGTCTTCAGGGATTTTCCCAGGGGATTCATAAAGGTGTTTGAATATAATGAACCCCGGTGTGAGGCACAAGCGGGAATCCCCGGTCCAACCGCAGCACAAGAGGTGCGCGCATGAAATCCGACAGCCGCAGTCATCCTTTATCTCCCGCAGCAAAAGCCCCAAAGCCAGACCTGACTGCCCTGCCTCAGTCCACCCGGATGCGGGCGCGCATTTCCGAGCAGGTCAATGTGTACCTCCATCCCGGGGCGCAGGTGCTGGAGCTGGGATGCAGGGCGGAAGACGATTGTTCCTGGCTTGCCGCTGAACAGACCCGGCTGATCACGACGGATGCGTCCTATGAACACCTCGCCTCGGCCCAGGGGATGGCCCGGTCCTCGGACCGTCACGCGTTCGTCCAGGCGTTGCCCCCGTATCTCCAGTGCTTCACGGCCGAGACGTTTGACCTCATCTTCTCGCACGTCGGCTCGCTGGACTCCATTGAAGATCTCTCCCCGACGTTTGCGGAAATTCACCGTGTCCTGAGACCGGGCGGATCAGCCATCCTCTGTTTTGTCAACCGGTATTCTCTCTGGGAGACTCTCAATAGCGTGCGCAGATTTGAGTTCCGGAAGGCCATACGGCGCTGGCGGAATACCGGTGCTCTCGTCATTGCCGGCGCGCGGTATCCGCTCGCATGGTATCATTCCATCGGGAGCGTGCGGCTCCTGACGCGGTCTCATTTCCAATTGCGAGCCCTGATTGGACTCGGCATTGTCTCACCCCTGATCTACTTCCTCCCATCATTCCTCCGCCGTTCCCTGCTCGCCCGGTTCCTGGAGAGCACCGAAAACACCTTCAGCACTCTGCCCCCATTTTCATCCTGGGGGGATCACTACATGATCGTGCTGAAAAAAAGACAATCCTGACGAAACTTCGCATACCCCCGGGGCGTTATATCGGGTATACATAATACCGGACTATGCTCTTTCGACTCATACTTCCCACCATTCTCATCGCCATCCAGGCGTACCTTCTCCGGCGGTTCTGGAAATGGTCAGCTACCCACACCGGCTTCTTCGCCCGGATGCGGGCACCCGTTCTTGTTGCCTTCATCGTGTTCAACGCCGCGTTGCTTGTCGTCGCGATCTTCCGGCTCCGGGGATTACAGCTTCCCGACTGGTTCCTGTACTCTGCCGTCTACCCGTTCTTCTGGTGGCACTCCGCGACGTTCATACTCGGCTTGATCCTCCTGGTCACGGCGTTGGTGAAGCTGCCTTTCCGGGGAGTGTGGGCAGCGCTCAAGAGAATTCCGGCGACAAGGTCCGGCCTGGCGGGATTCACCAGCCGGCCTTCTCTCCAGAGGTTCGACCAATCCCGCCGGACATTCCTCCGCCGCAGCGTGTACGGGCTCACGGCCGCATCCTTCGGCGGCACGGCGTACGGGATGATCGTAGAGAAGCGCGGATGCGAGATCAACGAGAAGACCCTGTTCGTGCCCGGACTCCCCCCGGAGTTTTCTGGCTACAGCATCGGACTCGTAACGGACGTTCATTCGAGCATCTACATGCGGAAGAAAGACATGGACCAATACGTCCGCATGTTGAATGACATGGGCTCTGATCTGATTCTGGTCGGCGGCGACATCGTAAACGGATCAGGTGACGAGATTCTCCCCTTTGCCGATGCGTTCAGCGGACTGCGCACCAAGGACGGCGTGTTCGGCGTGCTCGGGAATCATGATTTCTACTCTCGCGAGCCGGACCGGATTACGGAGGTATCGAACCAGGCCGGGGTGAAGATCCTGAGGGACGAAGGGCGCCTGATTCGCCGCGGCAGCTCTTCGATTCGGCTCCTGGGCATCGACGATGTCGGGAACGCTCCGGCCACGGGGAGACGCATCGACACGGCCCTCGCAAGTATTCCCTCGGATGGCCCGACCATCCTCATGAACCATCGTCCTTATTTTCTCGAGGAAGCGGCGAAGCGCGGTATCGATGTCATGCTGAGCGGCCACACGCATGGCGGGCAGGTTGTCTTCGGCCGGTTCGCAGGCACACCTCTGACCCCTGCTGCTTTCGCCTCTCAGTATGTGTGGGGGACGTATCGCCAGGGGAAGACCCAGTTGTATGTTTCGCGCGGTATCGGGACCGTGGGGATCCCGGTGCGCATCAACTGTCCGCCCGAGCTCACACGCATAGAATTGAAGCCGGCCTGACGCCAGCAGATGAGATTCCGTGTCACCCGGGCGCAACCGCCTGGGCTAGCAAGTGAAGCCCGCCTGTACTCCCGCAGCATATGACGCCGGTCTTCCGTGAAGTTGCATATCTGAGCCGCTTTGGATATATTTGGTGAACCTTCCACAGCGGAGCCGAATGAACTACCGAACGCTCGTGTCCCGGGCAAGAGCCGCCAAACGCCACTCCCACTCCCCGTATTCCCGCTTCCGGGTTGGCGCAGCGGTGCTCACCAGCAGCGGCAAAGTTTATACCGGGTGCAACATCGAGAACAGTTCATACGGGCTGACGGTCTGTGCCGAGCGCACTGCGCTTTTCAAGGCAGTCTCCGAAGGAGAGACCTCATTCGTCGCTGTCGCCATTGCTTCGGATGAGAAGGACGCCACCCCGCCCTGCGGCGCATGCAGGCAGGTGATCATGGATCTCGCCGGGGACGTGGACGTGATTCTCTCGACCGGCAACGGCGCGCTTAATGTACTGAAGCTTGCCGATCTCCTCCCCCTCCCCTTCGGGGGTAAGAACCTCAAGAATGTCCGGCGTACAAAGCGATGACCAGTCCTGCGTTTCACGACTCTCCCCGTGCCACTGGATGGATTGAGGTGATTGCGGGCTGCATGTTTAGCGGCAAGACTGAAGAGTTGATCCGCCGGCTTCGGCGCGCGCAAATCGCACGGCAGGAGGTCGCGATTTTCAAGCCGCAGATCGATACCAGGTACAGCATCGATCACATTGTGTCGCACAGTGAGCTCAAGATTCCCTCCACGATGGTGGTGAAGGCATCCGACATTCCGGCCCTCGCACGGGGTGCACAGGTTGTGGGAATCGACGAAGCGCAGTTTTTTGACATGACGCTTGTGGACGTGGCTGACCAGCTGGCGGATGAAGGAAAACGCGTCATCATTGCGGGGTTGGACCAGGACTATCGCGGAAGGCCGTTTGAGCCCATCCCGCAGCTGCTCGCGATTGCCGAGTATATCACCAAGACCCTCGCGATCTGCATGGTGTGCGGAAACCCCGCAGACAGGACGCAGCGCATCACCCACGCGAGCGAGCGCGTGCTGGTGGGGGCCAAAGAAGCGTATGAGGCGAGGTGCCGGCGCTGTTTTCAACCCCCGCCTCAGGCCGAATAGCTTCGCCGGACTCATCCGACGCCCGCCATGCCCACGTGCCCGCAACCTTCAGACAGTCGAACCGCTCAATCGCAGCTGCGAACGCCAGTGCCATGCGGCATGCGTCGCGTCCCCCTTCACGGCTCCGGAATGAAGCTCCCTTTCTCTTCCGTCCGGCGGAATCGTCATGACCATGCGGGCTTTGTCGCCCGAACACCTAGTCGCACACCATTCGCATAAGCACGCCCATGTCCATCACCTCTCTCCTGCACGGCCTCTTCGGACTCGTCTGCATAGTGGGGATAGCGTTTCTCTTCTCCAATAATCGAAAGAGAGTCAACTGGCGTCTCGTGCTCTCCGGATTCGGACTGCAGTTCGTGTTCGCCATCTTTGTCCTCAAAGGAGATGCGTTGGGAAGCTACTTCGGGCCGCTGGGATGGGTGAAGGTGGCCTTTGAAGGGATCAGCTGGGGTTTTGTCCAGATACTCAGCTTCACCACGGAGGGCGCTAAGTTTGTGTTCGGCAACCTCGCGATCGGACCCGGCACAGAGGGCAACCTCGGATTCTTTTTCTCATTCCAGGTGCTTCCCACGATCATCTTCTTCGCATCGCTCATGTCGGTGATGTACTATCTCGGCGTGATGCAACGGATTGTGCAGGGGATGGCATGGGTGATGGCGCGCGTGATGGGGACCAGCGGCGCGGAATCTCTTTCCAACACCGCGAACATCTTCGTCGGCCAGACCGAAGCCCCGCTCATGATACGGCCGTTCCTCAAAGGGATGACGCAGTCCGAACTCCTGACGATCATGGTCGGCGGGATGTGCACGATTGCCGGCGGAGTGATGGCGGCGTACGTGCAGATGCTGGGCTATGCCTATGCGCAGAAGAACGGCCTCCCGCTGGATGTCGGGCAGGCGCGCTTTGCGGCGCAACTCCTCGGCGCGAGCATCATGGCGGCTCCCGCCGGACTCGCCCTCTCAAAAGTCCTCTTCCCCGAGACCGGAGATCCGGAGACCAAGGGGACGGTAAAGATCAAGATCGAAAAGAACGCGAACAACGTCATCGAAGCGGCGGCTTCGGGTGCATCGGACGGGCTCCAACTCGCGCTCAATGTCGGCGCCATGCTGCTCGCCTTCATCGCGCTCATTGCCCTGGTGAATGCACTGCTGGTCTGGTTCGGCGACATCACGGGGCTGAACGCCGTCCTTGCTGCCTCCTACGGACGTCCGCTTTCCCTTCAGCTCTTCTTCGGCATGGTGCTTCAGGTGCTGGCATTCGCCATCGGGGTGCCCTGGGCCGATGCGCTGAACTTCGGGTCTCTCATCGGCACCAAGATCGTTCTGAACGAGTTCGTCGGATACCTGGACCTCAGCCGGATGATCTCCGAAGGGGCCTTCGTCTCCGACAAGGCGGTGTTCATGGCGGCGTTCGCGATGTGCGGATTCGCCAACTTCTCGTCCATCGCGATTCAGATCGGAGGCATCAGTCCGCTTGCTCCCGAGCGGCGGAAGGACCTTGCCGCGCTCGGTCTCAAGGCCGTCCTGGGCGGCACGCTCGCAAACCTGTCCACCGCCACAATCGCCGGGATCTTTTTCGGATGAGCGCACAGGCTCAAGCGGACGAGGCAGTCCGGTATGTCCGCACAAGGATCTCCGGAACGCCTGATGTGGCCGTAATCCTCGGCTCCGGTCTGGGGGGCTTTGCGGACGGACTGGAAGACCGCACAACCATCCCTTCACACCTTATTCCATTCTATCCTGGCTCCAGCGTTGAAGGGCACAAGGGCGAGCTGGTCTTCGGAAGGATCGGAGGCCGCCGGCTTCTTACGGTACGGGGACGGGTCCACTTCTACGAATCAGGAGACCTCAACACGGTCCTCTTCCCGGTGAGGGTCGTAGCCGGCCTCGGTATCCCACTCCTGGTCATCACGAATGCCGCGGGCGGGATCAATCGCGGTTTCGTGCCCGGAGATCTGATGGTCATCTCGGATCAGATCAACATGACGGGGCTCTCCCTCCCCCCCGATATCCCGCTCCGGCTGCGCCGGCAGCACTACTATGACGCCGACCTCTGCAGGTTTGCCACCAGCACCGCGGCCGGACTCGGCATACGGCTCGTCACCGGCGTGTATGCAGGCGTCAAGGGCCCGTCCTATGAGACTGCCGCCGAAGTGGAGATGCTCTACCGGATCGGAGGAGATGCCGTGGGCATGTCCACCGTCATGGAAACAGCGCTCGCAGTGGCACTTGGGATGCGGGTGCTCGGGATATCCTGCATCACCAACAAAGCCACCGGAACCAGCCCGGCCAAGCTGGATCACTCGGAGGTGACCATCGTCGCCAACCGGGTGAAAGAGAACTTCTCCCTCCTCTTGAGAGCCCTTGTTGCCGGCCTGGCAACACACAGGAGCTAGTCCCGCTGGTTCTACCGGAGCATGCTCCGACGAATAGCCGAGACCCCTCCAAACTCACGTGTCCTTCCCTTCCGACCTCGCCCGTACATCTGCCAGGCAGCGATTCGCCTCGTAAAATGGCCATGCCAGAAGGAAAGGGCGACTGAGGGATCGAGGCGGGGTTGACGTGACCGTTACCCTCCTAATGTCATCCCAGGGCGAAATCCCGCGAGTGCGCCACCGGACGGAGGCAGGAGCAGGTTAACCTATAATATACTTTATTGAATGGTGATAACCTATTGCGGGATAGCGGTTTGATAGAATTACGGAAAGAGCATTATAGCAGTTTCACAACGTAGTCGAGTGCGAACAAACCAAAGAAGAAAGGGACATAAAGGAGCGAGCTCACAAAAAGGACACGGGCTTGTTTCTCGCTCGAGTTCTGGAGGAATCCATATCCCGGGACCACGTACAGCACCCACGCCAACACGGCCCCCAGCAGGAAGGTCACTCCGGTCATCCCCAGGAAGAACGGGAGCACGGAGGCCGGGAGCAGCGCCCAGAGAAAAACCAATATGATCCGGCTTGTGACCTTGCCCGTGGGATCAACTGCCGTGAGCAGGCGGTAGCCACCACGGCTGTAATCCTGTCTGTAGATCCATCCCAGGGCAAGAAAATGCGGCATCTGCCAGAGAAACATGACAAGGAACAGGGCATACGCCTCGATCGAGATGGTCCCCGTGATCGCGGTCCAGCCGATGGCCGGGGGCAGCGCACCGGGAATACCGCCGACAGCGGTCGCCAGGTGGGTCCTCCGCTTGAGCGGAGTATAAATCAAAACGTAGACAGCGATGGTGATTCCCGCCAGGGAGGTCGCCACGGCTGTGGTGAGCGCAGCGAGCACCAGGAGACCACCCAACACCATGAGAAGCCCGAATAACAGCCCCTGGCCGGGGCGTAGGAGGCAAGCAGGCAGAGGTCTACGCCTGGTGCGGTTCATGAGAGCGTCGAATTCCCGCTCCGCGTACTGATTGAGCGCCACGGCTCCCCCACCCACCAGGATAGTGCCAAGAACGATGGCAATGATCCGGTCAATGTGTTGCCACCCCTCCGGGGCCAGGAGAGCGCCAGCCACGGCCGTTCCCACGGACATTCCCGTGAGTCCCGGCTTCGTCAGAGCCCAATAGGCAGCGACCTGGGAGCGCCAGGATTGTGAAAGGGGCGCGGAAGAGCTCTGTGCCGCTGTCCTGCTGGTGTTCACGCGCGTCTCACCCTTTCACCTTTCCCAGAAGGTATGTCGCGATGGAATCCGCTTCTGCAGGTTTCAGACCCTGCGATGGCATCGGAGGAAAGGCCGGATCGACTTTGCTGGGGTTCAGAATGAACGAAACGAGCTCCGGCTTCTTTCCCTTGTATTTCGGGAGGACCGACGCGTACGGCGGTCCGACTTTCTTCTGGTCGAAGAGGTGGCAGGCGGAACATTTTGCATTGAAAATGTCTTCGCCGCTGAGCTGTTTTGCGGCCACGCCCAGTGCGCTCTTGAGGGCCTCTTCAGATTGGTCGTAGACATGCGCGAGAATGACGGCCTGATCTCTGGTTGCGTTGTGCAGTGCCACTTGATCCTTTGTCACCAGCGCTGTGGT
>JADLEA010000078.1 GCA_020846365.1 Bacteroidota bacterium | reverse complement strand
GCATTGCGGTCCCATGTCGTCTGCTGATAATAGTGCATCTGGAACGCGCCGATGGTGCGTGAAGCGGGGATCCCTTCATACTGATCGGCGGTAAGGTGGGGAAAGGTCTGCACCGCCCCCTTGCCGAAGAAGATGCCACAAGTCCCGACGTTTCTCACGGTGCATCCGGCGATCGTGACATGGCTTCCCCCCTCGACGGAGATCCCCATGCCACGGCCCAATTCCACAATGAAGCCCTCCAGGGAAAGATGCGATACGCCGTCCAGCGCAATCAGCGGGTCTTCCAGGATCGACAGGGACACGTGGGTTGCTCCTGACGCAGGCCGCCAGAAGTACAGAATCCCCTCTCCGCGATCCAGATACCATTCTCCCGGCATGGTGAGTTCTTCCAGGAGGTTCAGGGCGACATACTGATTGAAGGGTTCGCCCGTGCCGAGGCCGTACATATGCGGCGTCGCGAGTGTGACCCTCCGGAGCGCGGTGTCCACGGTTGCGATCCGGATCTTGTCGTCGGCAAACCCCCACTTGAAATAGCCCTGAAGCCAGACTTCCTCCGCGGCAAGCCAGTCCGCATGCCTCCGGTCCGTGTACACAAACGTTCCGCCACGGATGTTGACATAGTCGCCAATGCGGGGAACGGAACCGGGGTCAATGATCTCTCCGATCATGATAGCCCCGCTGTCCGGATAGTGAGCCAGCGGCATGGGCGCATCGTCATAGAACAGCTCCAGCGGCGCGGGATATACCGGGTGGCCATGTCCTGCCTGCCGGTGGTCGCCGTACGCGCGGATGCCGTGTGCGCGCAGATCGCATTGCAGGATCCCGGCTCTGGCTTCAGGCCTGATCCGCGCGAGGATGCGCGCGTCTGTCACGGGCTTGAAGGCATCGAGCGGCAGATCCACGCCACCGATGACCCTCACCTTCTCGCCGTCGGCGGCGCGGTAGCGCACGGGACTCTCTGCGCTCCCCCCGTCCTCCGCTCGCAGCTCAAACGTCGACGCACGACTGTATGTCCCGCCGCGAACGACGATGCTCACCCCGCCGGGCGGTAGCCCGTCTTTGCGGATCATGGCGCGGACTGCGTCCCGCGCTGCCTCAAGCGTACGGAGTGGTTTGGCAACGGTACCCGGATTGTTGTCAGACCCGTTCGTCGCCACGTAGATCTCCGGGTGCCGCGGTGTTGCGTCACGGCCAGCCGGCAAAGCGGTGTCCGCCGGCTGAGATTCCGCGTCACGCCCGGCTGGCGGGAGGGTGTTTGTTATCCATGCCGGCGAAGGTTCGGCGTCGCACCAGGCCGATGAAGGATGCTCACCCGCGCCGCAAGGCAGTGCCAGGATGACGAGGAGACCGAAGGCGAGCACGCGTTCACTCACAATGGAAAACCTCCTCCATGTTCGCCCACCACTCATCCGGTTTGGCGCCGGGGATCGGCTCCTGGCACGGCTTCGTGAGTTCCCACCACCGTTGTGTGGCCGGGTCGTCGGCCATTCGTTTCATGTCTGCCGCAAAATCTCTCCCCACATATTCAAAATAGCTGTAGAGCACGTTGTCCCGCAGGAAGATCGAATAGTTCCTGATGTTGCATGCGTTAATCATTGCCAGGACTTCCGGCCATGCCGCGGCGTGCAGGCGGCGATACTCTTCAACATGGTCCGGCTTTACGCGAATGATCATGCCATAGCGTTTCATCGACGATGTCCCTCAATATAGGATTGAATGCGGAGGACGATATCCGGATCGGCATCATACGGCAGGACGCCGGTGCCGATGCTCACGTTCTCGCGCACGCCGGCCAGCGTGAGCGCGATATCTGCTTCCTGCGTGGCGCGCTCGCTGCCAGCGGTGGTGAATACCCCCGGGGGCATGTTGATGCGCACGCTGATCTCCGGCGAAGACCGCATCCGTTCCATGAACGCGTACCGGTCGGTCTCGGCCGGACAGAGCAGCACCGATGGCCGGACCTCGAGCAGGTCATCCAGTACCGAGACCGTGTTGCCTCCCGCGATGAGTTGCAGTCCGGTGCCGGTGACGGCCCTGTGCGCTTCGCCCAGCGTGAGCAACGCCGGCTGTTCCACTGTGTGGAAGTCTGCCGGCGAGAGAAGAGGGGGCGTCGCGGCAGACTCAAACATGATCACGCCCAGTCCCATTTCCGAGGCCGCCTTGATGACCGCGACCTGGTGGCGTGCGAGATGCAGCATTGCATCGCGCACGGCATCGGGGTCTTCGAGTACCGCGTACAGGAGCACATCGAAGCCCACAAGATTGCTCGCAATGGAAAACGGACCGCTGATCGGCACGCGCACTTCCGTTGCGGGGCACCGCTCCTTCAGCCGCCGCGCGGCCTCCAGCACCATCGGAAACCGGCCTGCCGTTCGTACCGAGGGCGCCGGAAGGTCAAGGATCTCTCCGACTGCACTGCACGCATACCGTCCCACGGAGGGGATGATGATGCCCCCCGCATCGTTGAGCACCGAGCCGTACGCTTCCGCTTCAATATTATAGACATCGATGCCGGCCACCACCGGCGAATGATGATACCGCTGGTATGCCGCCGTGTGCGCCGCGACGAGCAGGTCGAGATCACGGGACACCTCCCATGGCCGCTTGCCGATCAGCTGCGCAGCGTGTTCATAGACTACCGGGACGAAAAACGGTGCTTGATTCATGGGGCAAGTGTCCTGTCGTCGAGAAGGGGGAGCAGTTCCGCGGGATGCCTGATGAGCCGCCGGGCACCGTGCTGCGACAACTCCTCAGCAGTCCGGAAGCCCCACAGAGCTCCGATCGGGACCATGCCTGCGCGAACGGCCGTTTGCATGTCCGTGGCCGTGTCCCCGAGGTAGAGTATTTCCCGCGGTTCCACCCCCAACATGGCGGCGATGCGCAGCGCGCCATCGGGTGCGGGCTTCTTGGGAATCTGTGCGTCCTGTCCCTGGATCACATCAAACCGGGTTCCGCTCAACAGTTCCCGCACACACTGTTCGGTGGCGTCATGCGGTTTGTTGGAGAGCACGGCCATGCGCACCCCCCCGGCGGCGAGCGCAGCGAGCATGTCCTCGACACCCGGGTACGGCCGGGTTTTGTTGTTCCACTTTTGCGCATAGACCGCCCTGAAGCGTCCGAGGCAGATGGACTCCTCTTCCGGCGTGCGCCTGTCCGCAGGCAGCACCCGGTGTATCAGCGTAGCCGCGCCGTCACCCACGAAATACCGGTACGCATCTACTGCATGCAGAGGCCACCCTCGTTCCTCCAGAACCGTGTTCACCGAATCCGCCAGATCATCCAGCGTGTCCAAAAGGGTGCCATCCAGATCGAAAACGACTGAGGTATATCGGTGAGTGTTCATCTCCCGGTTTTTCACGCCTCCGCAAGCGCCCTGAACATCGCTTCCACGTTTTCCACCGGCACATTTGCCTGGATGTTGTGGACGGTGTTGAACACGAACCCGCCTCCGTCGTTGAATATCCGCACCCGCTCCCGCACTTCATCGTACACTTCTGCCGGCGACCCGTAAGGGAGAGTCTTCTGCGTGTCCACGCCGCCACCCCAGAAGACCAGATCCTTGCCGTACGTCTTCTTGAGCCAGAGGGGATCCATGCCGGCCGCTGAGGTCTGGACCGGATTCAGGATGTCGAACCCGGCCTCGATGAAATCAGGTATAAGGTCGACCACGCATCCGCACGAGTGGATGAAGCTCTTCCAGGAAGAGTGTTGGTGAATGTACTCGTTGACGATTTTGTGGAACGGCATGTACAGTTCGCGGTAGGCCTTGCGGGAGATGAACAGCCCGGTCTGTGTTCCGAAGTCGGTGCCGGTGACGAAGCCCGCCTGCACGTTGTCACCGAGCGCCGCAATCAACTTTTCGAGGTTCTGAAGCGCGATCGCACACTGCCCCTCGAAGACCTTGTAGACATACTCCCTGCGCGCGCTGGTGGAGACGTACCACTCCTCGATCTCCCGGATCCCGCGGGTGTGCTTTCTCCCGAGGGCGGGAACAAGCGCAATATCACCGAACGCCGTCCCCGGCACGCCCACGATGGAACCCTTCTCGCGGAGCAGGGCCCTGTCGGCCTCGGCCGCATAGTGGCGAAGATCGGCATCCGTGAGGAGACTGAATTCTTCGAGGTTGGCAGCGGGGTCGAGCGTCTCTTCGACGATCGGCTCCTGCCTCGGAATGGCATCGAAGAAATATCCCCCTTCGGGCATGCGCCCGCTGGGCGGAACGGACGTGTCTCCTTCCGGATAGATGAGGAGGTTCCGCTTTTCATCCATCGTCACCCGGAAGTCTTCAGGCACAAGGACTTCCGTGCCGTCGAACAGCGTGAAGGGTTTCCAGCCGCGATTCGCAAAGCCGAACATGTTCTTCGGCGCCGACACGCCCATGACATCGATGCCGAGGGCCTCCCGCAACTCGTCGTCGATTTCCCCGAGCATCTGGTACGGTTCGACGACCTTCACCCTGTACTCCGGATCCCCCAGGATTTTCCGACGCAGTTTGGAGACGATGCTGACAGCCATGCCGGTCACCGCAGTGGATCCGAAGTCCACGCATACGCGATCGGGGGGGTGGTGACGCAGCGTCGTTGCCAGGCGCTCGCGGGATGTCAGACTCATCGCGGTGCTTCTCCCTCCCAGAATCTCATCTTGAACGTGCCCGGCTGGTCTGGCGATCCGTCGAAGTTCAGAAAGACCCGCACCGGGAGTTGTTCGTGGAGAATCTTCCCGCGGTAATCCACTCTCACTGCTCCTACCACGGCGTAGCGTACGCTGGACGGCGTTTCGACCGCAAACAGTGTGTAGGCGTCGGTTTCGAAATCGCCATACCGGGTCTTGCCTGATTCGTAGGTGTACATCGGCCTGCGCCAATCACGTATGAGCTCCGCTTCCATGTCCAGTTTCGCCCCGATCACGTAGGTGTTCCCGTCCCTGGTGATCTTCATCGCGAAAGCCCGCGCGGGATTCTCCGTCGGGATCATCTCCACGCACGCGGCGAGGTCTGCGGGATTCTGTTCCGCGCCGTGCGGGATGAGGACCGTAACAAACTGCTGCATCGCATTCCGGTATCCGTGCCGGCCGATCATCTGGTACATCACTTTCTCACGCTGCCAGTACCGTTGCTGCTCCTCCACGCCTGTCACGAGTTGATCGCGCTGCGGAAAATAGATCAGCAACCGTTCCGGACCTCTCACGTCCAGCGTCTGGAGCGAATCGTATGCGGTGTCGTACCAGCCCGGGCCCGTGCTCAGGATCTGCCGCGTGTGCCAGAGGTTCGCCATGGTCAGGTACGTCGGCCGCGTGAAGCGGAGCGCGTCCACCACCACAAACCAATCCAGCTTTTTGATGTAGAAAACCAGACGGTCTGCTTCATAGCCCATGCCGTCATCGATCAGGCGCGTGCGCGAATACTCCACGTCTTTCAGAGACAGAAAGTCGATCTTGCGTGTGCGCACATCGCGGCTCGCCCCGGAGTTGCGGAAAAACTCCAGCATGGTCTGGCCGGGGACGGCGTGTTGGCCCGGTGTGGCGTAGCGGAATTCGCCCTGCCGCTGGCCCAGCGCGATCTTCCCGTCGCGCACGGCAAGCTGGTTGTGGTAGTAGTCGGCCCGGAACGCCCCGTACGGTCCGCTGGGCATGTAGTCCCTGTATCCCCCGTCATGAAGCAGGATGCTCTTGTTGCGCATCAGGAGCGCGATGCTGTTCTGGTCCGAATGGCCGTGATGCATCTTCTCTTCTTCAACCGAAAGGCTTGTGCGAAGATTTTCCCGGAAGAGCCAACCTCCATCCCCTTCGTCCCTGTAGTTCAGAAGCATGTACGTGCTCGTCGGCGCCCATCCGTTCCGGAACACGATCTTCTTCCCGACGATATCATCCAGCACCTGCCTGCTTCCGTTTGTCGGCATTGCGGCCGGGAGGGAGAAGTCCGCCCACCGGAGCGCATCGGAGCACACGAGCGCCAACCAGACATTCTTCTTTTCGGGTGTGGGTTCGAGGTATTTCCTGAACTGCTGGGCGGCCGCCCATCGGAGCCGTGGATCCTTGTTGACGGCAGCCGCTTTCTCAAAGAACACCATGAACCTCTCCCATCCGCCTCCCCAGGGGGCATCCCCGACGTCCGGGATGATGCCCGCCGGCGAGATCATCTGCAGGTAGTACTCGAAGTAGTACTGCATGAACGGAGAGCGGTAGGCCCGCTCATCCTCGCGGATATCGCTCAGGTAGGCCATCAGGGAATGGAGCCAGACGGCATTGTAGCCGGTGGCGTCTTCGATTTCCCACTCCTCAAAATTATCCCCCACGATGGCATTGCCCATGGTGAGCCACCGGGGCTGATGCGGGTGATCGGGGAGCAATTTCGCCGCATAGAGCAGACCTTCTGCCCTGAGCAAGGCGCGGTTCATGGGTCCCCATTCCTGAAAGCGCACGACATAATCGGCGCTTCCGGCTATCCCGTCCTCGATGCTGGCGCGTTCCGCCGGGGTCAACGTTGCGTGCTTCTTCACCACCGCGTACGCGTGACAGAATTTCCCGAAGTAGAAGATATTCGGGAGCACGGGCAGCACGCCTCCGTACTCCGGCCGTGTGTCGACAAAGTCCTTCGGATAGGCGTTGCGGTGGCTGCCGAACTCAAGAAGGAGTTTCTTCGCCCGCCGGAGGTACTCCGGATCGCGGGTTTCCGTGTAGAGGTTTGCCATGAGCGCCGCGAGATACGGCTCATTTCCCGGCGGGTTGTACCCGAAGACATATTCGAGATCGATGCTCTTCCGCCAGCGGTCGCGGTCTGCGTCCAGGGTCGACCAGGCATCCTCTGCGGCACTTTTCATGTACGTCAGATACTCTTCTTTCGTGATCGCGCGGTCTTGTGCGAAAAGTGAGAGAACGGTGGAGAGGAGAAGGGACAGAAACAGAGAGATGGGAAGCAAGCGCATGAGAAACCTCCGAATGAACAGTGGCGAAACCCGGGGCGCCCGCTGCGCAGCGCCCCGGGGTATTGGTTGAAAGAAATTCAGGATGGCACCGCGCTAGTCACCGGTAGTCAGGAACAGCGGCTTCATTTCGAAGCTCTTGTAGTGCGGACGCAACCGTTCGGTATTGTAGTACTCGCGGACGTTGACCACCTTCTTGGTGCTCGTCACGACATCCAGCGGCATATTGTCGTACCGCCCGTTCTTGAGCACCACGAGACGTCCGTGAACGCCCTTCAAGATAAGGTCGAGCGCCAGATTGCCGTATGCCATCGGCACGATGGAATCGATTGCGTCCGGATCGCCGCCGCGCACGAGATAACCGAGTTTCTGCGCGATCGTGTTGATGGGTTTGCCGTTGTTGAATTTCGGGGAAAGCTCCTTCAGTTTTTCCGATACCAGGTCCCCAATCCCGCCGAGTTTCTTGTGGCCGTAGGCGTCGGTTGTCTCGAGGGCGAAGGTCATCTCCCCGCCTTCGAACATCGCGCCTTCCGACACGAGCACGACCGAGTACCGGCTGGGGTTGTTCCTCCGGTCGTAGGCCATCAGGTCGGTCAATTGCTCGATGTTGAACTTGTGCTCCGGAATCACGCACCTGTTGGCGGCCCCCGCCAGCGTGGGCACCATCGCGGTGAACCCCGCATAGCGGCCGAAGACTTCCAGGACGAGGAAGCGTTCGTGCGAACCCGCGGACGTGCGCAGGCTGTTGGTCATCTGGATCGTGCGCGTGACGCAGGTGCTGAAGCCGATGCAGTAGTCGGTGCCGGGCACATCGTTGTCCATCGTCTTCGGAATCGCGACGACTTTCAAGCCATCCTGATACAACCGTACGCCATAGCTCAACGTGTCATCGCCGCCGATGGGGATGAGCGTGTCTATGCCGAGCCAGCTCAGGTTCGTCACGACTTCCGGCGTCAGATCGTTGGTCTCCTCTTTGTATTTGTCCTGGAGGTGCTTCGGCACGGACGCCTTTTTCACGTGACTTGGCCGTGTGCGGGAGGTATGCAGGAACGTGCCGCCTGTCCGCCCCGCCTTGTTCACGATGTCCTCCGTCAGGACGCGATAGTTATCGGAGTTGTCATAGTCTTTTTCCCGGACGATATCGACCAGCCCGGCCCATCCGCGCCGGAGACCGATGACGGTGTACCCTTCGCGGAGTGCGCGGATCGTGACTGCGCGAATGGCGGGGTTCAGGCCCGGTACGTCGCCTCCCCCGGTGAGAATGCCGATAACACCTTTTCCTTTGTTAATGTTGGCCATGCTATGCTCCTGACGGTTGATACAGAGATACGGTGAACTTAACGCAACAACACCATGCCACGCGTGGTGGTAAACTCATTGGACCGTAAGCGATAGAAGAACACGCCGGATGCGGCGGGCCGGCCGGCGTCGTTCGTGCCGTCCCAACGCACGGTATACGCGCCGGGGGGAACGTCCCCGGCGAAGAGCCGGCGTACCTGTTGCCCCTGAACATCAAACAAGGTGATCTCCACGGACGAAGGCCGCGTTCCGTTCAGAACCTGAAACGGGATGACCGTGGAGGCATTGAACGGATTGGGATAGTTCTGCGCGAGCAGGAATTGCCGGGGGATAGAGCCCGGGTCCCCTTCGCCGGGGATCCCTGTCAGCAGCGACAGTCCCTCCCCCCGTCCGTTTCCGGTGGCATCGGCCAGATACAGATTGACCCATGACGGCCGGAACGCATGAACCGCCTGGTATTCCTCTTTCCACTCTTCGTCCGTGAGTCTCTTATAATTCGTGCTGACATATTCGTAGTAGCTCATCACCGGCCCGACGAACGCGGTGACCGTTCTGTCAGCGCATGGGGCAAAGAGCACCGCGAGGTTGACCGGTCCCGTCCCGCAGTGCAGCACCCACCCCACCTCGTCACCCTCTCCATCCGTGGGCGCGGTATGAACGTCCGCAACGACCATGTCCTCCTTCTCCGCACCATCTTCTCCCGTGAAGAAAAGCCGGACATACCAGCCCTCCATCACTTCCGTACAGCCCGACGGGGTCTTGAAGAGCATGCGCCGCAGGAAGCTCCGCTCGACATCGTCGATCGGCGACCCGGCTCGCTGCTTCGCAGCGACGGCTCCCAACGTATCCATCGTGTTCCCCATGTTCCTGAAGAAAGACACGGCACGCGACATACCGGAGAGTGAACCGTTGCTGAAGATCGTCGCTCCTGCATCTGCAAGCGCGCGCATGCGTTGGAAAAACTCTGGCACCGGCTCGACGTAGCTTTCAGGGAACGAGCAAATCACGGCTCCCGAGTACGATTGCTTGGCGTAAAGGAGGTTGTCATGGCGCAGCTCCGCCCATGAAGCAAGCTGCGTGTTCATCCCTTTCTGCCACCACGCGGCAGTCTGCAGGAGGGCAGGCAGGCCGGTGCGCTCCTCTGGGGGCGAGAGCGCCCGGATCGCGTTGAGCCACGCCGTGTAGATCGTCTGGTCCCAGTATGCCGGCTCGTAGCCGTCGATCAGGTAGCGAAGTCCCGCCAGATTCGTCGCGTAGGGGTATTTCTCGAGCTCGGGGGCGAGCAGTTGTCCGGCTGCGTCATTTCCAATGGCGAACAACACATCCAGAGGTGAAGGCAGCATGCGCCGGACCTTCGTCCCCTCGTACAGAATTCTGTCAAACACGACGTTTCCGGTGACGTAGGAGTCCACAATGAACCGCTGCCCCACGAGGAGGAACGCCGATGCCGGCACAATCTGTTCGGTGTTGAAAGGGTCCGACCAGAGGATCTGGGAATTGATCCGCTGGGCCGCGAAGGAGTGCTGCAGCAATGCGCCCTGGAAAGCCTTCCACCTGACCGTGTCTACGAGCGCCCATGCGCCGGGTAACCCATCCTCAAGAATGTGCGACCGGAGCTGCACGGGAGTCACATTGTCCTGGTCTCCTACGAACTTCCCGAGGATGTCCTCGATTTCGGCCAGAAGATCCCAGGACGAAGAAGCGTCCATCGCCTCGATAAGCAGCACCGATGCGATGGTCTGTCGCTGGATCTCCCGATCGGTGGGCGGTGCCAGGGCGGTCCGGGGCGCGCTCAGATAGAGTTCGGTCCTCCCCAGCCACATCATGGCCTGGAAGTACTGCTTCAACTGGGGCGTCAGGGTGTAGTGTCCCCGGGGGACGAGCTGACTGAAGTCATACTTCCGTTCTGTCGATCCGAACAATTGGATCCAGGCCGGTTTCTCGCCGTCGATGAGTCCCTTAAGGGTCTGGACGGTTTCCAGATTCTCGGCGAAGCATGGGGGATCGGTACTCCCGAGGAGCCTCCGGGGTATCGTCAAATACACGTCCACATCCCTGATCGATTCAATCATTTCGGGTATGTGTGAGTACTTCAGGTTCAACCCGGGCACGGCACCGTGGAGACGGCTCAGGAGCGTGTCAAGCTTTCCCATCAGGATGTGCTCTTCCACATCCATGAGCAGCGCATCATAGGACATGTGAAACGCGTGGAGAATAGCATCCGCGGACACGTACACCGGCAGGTCGGCATGGTAGATATCAAGCAACGCATGGCCAAAGGAGCCACGGGAAAGCCGTTCCGAAACCATGAAATGGTGCTTGTGCAGCAGTTCCTTCTCATAGGCAGTCAGATGGAAAGCCGAATCGACCTGCTCGAAGAAGGCAACCTGTGTCGAGGGCAAGCCGGTCGTTCGCAGAAAAGTGCCGGCAGGATGAAGCGTGTTCAAACCCTCGGCCGTCAGGTCCTTGTGTGCAACCAGAAATGCTCGATAGGCCTGGAGATCGAACGTATCTCCATCCTGGGCCCGTAATGCCGCTCCTGACAGCGTCAGGACCGGAAGCAGTACGGCGAGACTCCGGAAGACGTTCATGGGGTCACCTTGGAGGTAGGGTTATCGTTTTAAAATACCCAGCCATTCCGACAAAATCAACTTTCCCCTGCTTGCGGCTCAAGCGCATTTCACGTATTATGCGACCACTCCACCCCCTCTTTCAACGATATTGCCGCCCATGAGCAAAAACGTCCGCCTCCGCCTGGACGAGATTTCAGGCGCCCGCATCCAGAACTTCCAGAAGCTGATGCGGTACAAGATTCGCGATATTCTCCTCGTTTCGAGTCTTTATGACCAGTATCTGTTCGAGGAGGACGGGCGTCTCTACGAGTTGATTCGTCAGGAATTCCAGGTCCTGAACTTGAGCCATCCTCCCGAAATCACCCATGTCAGCAGCGGGAGTGAGGCCCTCGAATTGATAACGTCCGGGGAGCATTTCGACCTTATCATCACGACGCTGCATATCGAAGACGTCCACGTGATCCGGTTTGCCAAAATGATCCGGGAAGCGGGGATCGAGACCCCCATCGTGCTCCTGGCCTACGACAACAAAGAACGGAAAGAGCTTTCAACCAATTACGACACCTCGGTCTTCGAAAAGGTCTTCCTCTGGCAGGGCGATTACCGGTTGCTGATTGCCATCATCAAATACCTCGAGGACCGACTCAACGTGGACAATGATACGCGCGCCGTCGGGGTCCAAGCCATCATCCTCGTTGAAGACAGCGTGCAGTTCTATTCGATGTACCTCCCTCTCGTGTACACCGAGATCCTGAATCAATCCCAACGCCTGATATCCGAAGGCGTCAACATCTCCGACCGGTTTCTCCGCATGCGCGCCCGGCCGAAAATTCTCCTGTGCACCGATTATGAAGAGGCGTGGGCGTACTACGAGAAGTATGAGGAGTTCATCCTGGGCATCATCACGGATGTGAATTTCAGGAGGAACGGCGTCAAGGACCCGGACGCAGGGTTCTCGTTTGCCCGGAACGTGCGGAGCCGGCATACCGACATCTCCATCCTGCTCCAATCCAGCAACGCGGAGTACGAGCCCAAGGCCCGTGAGATCGGCGCCTCGTTCCTCCAGAAAGGATCCCCCAGACTGCTGCACCATCTCCGGAATTTCATGCTGGACAATTTCGGATTCGGGGACTTTGTCTTCCGGTCGACCGACGGACTTGAGGTGGGCCGGGCAACCGACATGAAATCGCTGGAGGAGCACCTGAGGAAGGTCCCGGACGATTCCATCGTCTTCCACGCCTCGCGCAATCACTTCTCGAACTGGCTCAAGGCGCGGACGGAATTCGGGCTGGCGCACAAGCTCCGTCCGCACAAGGTGACGGATTTTGCCTCGGTGGACGACCTGCGCAATGAATTGCTGACCGCACTCCACGAGTACCAGGGAAGCCGCCAGCGAGGGGTCATTACGGAGTTCAGCCGGGAGGGCTTCGACCCAGCCAGCGGCTTCGCGCGCATCGGCAGCGGCTCGCTCGGGGGCAAAGCGCGGGGGCTCGGCTTCATCAACACCGTCATCAACCGTTACCATATCCGGGACTACTTCCCGGGCGTCGAGATCGCCGTTCCGGCCGCAGCAGTTGTCGCCACCGACGTGTTCGACCGGTTCCTTGCCGACAACAACCTGGAGGCGTTCGCTCTTCAGGCGCGCGACGATCACGAGCTGGCGGAGCGGTTTCTCGCGGCCCCGCACTTCCCCCAGGAGATCCTCCGCCGCCTCTCAGAATTCCTGGAGCTCATGCGCGGCCCCCTCGCCGTGCGTTCATCGAGCGTGCTCGAGGATTCCCAGTACCAGCCCTTCGCCGGCGTGTATGCGACGTACATGATCCCCAACAACAACGCGGACCATCACATCAGGCTGCAGGAGCTGCTGCAAAGCATCAAACTGGTATACGCCTCCACCTTCATGCAACGGGCAAGGGACTATATGAAGGCCACCGCGTACCGGCTCGAAGAGGAAAAGATGGCGGTGATCATCCAGCGCATGGTGGGCGCGGAGCGGAACAGCCGTTTTTATCCCGACTTTGCCGGCGTCGCACGGTCGTACAATTTCTACCCGATCCCGCCGCAGAATGCCACCGACGGCATCGTGCAGGTTGCGCTCGGGCTCGGCAAAACCGTGGTGGATGGAGGGAACTCCGTCCGCTTCTGCCCCCGGTATCCCCGCCATCTGATGCAATTCTCATCCGTGTCCGAAACGGTGCGGAACGCCCAGCAGGAATTCCTCGCCCTGGATCTGACCGAAGGCCTCGCCCCTCAGATTCCCCACGCCCCGGACATCTTCATCAAGAAATTCGACCTCACCCATGCGGAGCAAGACCAGACCCTCTTCCACGTCGGGTCGACCTATTCGCCGGAAAACGATTCCGTCCATGACGGGATTTCGCGCCCCGGGAAGCGCGTGGTCACGTTTGCCCCCGTCCTGAAGCACAAGATCTTTCCCCTTCCGGAGATCCTCGAGCTCATTCTCGAGCTCGGCACCTGGGGCATGGGCACGCACGTCGAGGTCGAATTCGCCGTGAACATGAAAGTACCTCCCGGCACGCCGCGTGAGTTCGCGCTCCTTCAGATCCGTCCCCTCGTCCTGAGCCTGGAAGCGGAGGAACTCAACGTGGATGAGATCCCGCAACAGGAGCTCATCTGTCAGAGCCTGCAGGTGCTGGGCAACGGAGTCTTTGACGGCATCCATGACATCGTGGTGGTGGACATTCACACCTTCGACCGCTCCAAGAGCCGGGATGTCGCGCAGGAGATCAGCCAGGTCAACGCACGTCTTGTCGCCGAGAAGCGCCCGTATGTCATCATCGGGGTCGGCCGCTGGGGAAGCCTTGATCCGTGGCTGGGAATACCGGTCACGTGGGATCAGATCTCCGGAGCATCGGTGATCGTTGAGTCCGGATTCCTGGATGTGCACGTAACGCCCTCCCAGGGGTCGCATTTCTTCCAGAACATCACGTCCTTCCGCGTGGGGTACTTCACGGTCAACACTTC
>JADLEA010000077.1 GCA_020846365.1 Bacteroidota bacterium | reverse complement strand
GCTCGGTGTGCGGCTTATTGCCATCACGATCGTTCTGGATGCCGGCATGGGCGTTCCGGGGATGCTCGCGGCCGAAGGGTTCGTCACCGCCCTCAATGTGCCGGTTCTGTTGATGTTCATCCATCGAGAAGTGCCGGGCATGCCGCTCACCAGGTTTTCCTATGATCATCAGCTGATGAAGCGCATGCTGAAATTCGGGACTCAGGTGCAGGTAAGCCGGCTGGCGGAAGTCGTGCAGGCCCAATGGGATAAGCTCGTCCTCACACGGGCGCTTGGTCTCACGGCCGCAACAATGTACGACGTGGGGGCGCGTCCGGCCGGGCGTCTCCGGATGCTTCCCATTACCGCGATCGCGTCTCTCGTTCCTGCGGTGTCCTCCCTGGATGCCCAGGAGCAGCAGGACCGGATTCGTGCCGCGCTCGTCCGCGCCACACGGTATCTTGCGCTCATCGCCGCCCCATTGTTTGGCATGGCTATCGTGTTTGCGGATCCCCTGCTGCGGCTCTGGCTGAACGACACCGGATATACTCAAGCCGCATGGACGTTGCGTCTGCTCAGCGTAGGCCTGTTTGTGAACGTCATCGCCGGCGCGCTCTCGATGGTGTCGCAGGGGAGGGGCGAGCCACAGTACCAGATGCGCGCAACGCTGGTGCAGGCGCTGACAAACCTCGTGCTCTCTGTCGTTCTGGTGATCCTTTTTGGATACTTCGGCGCAGTGGCAGGGACGGTGACCGCCACGATCCTCGGAGGAGTTCTGTTCTTCCACACGTACGGGAAGCGTATCATGCCCGACCCGCTCACAACGCTCTTCTCGGCGACGATGAAACCAGTGCTCTGTGTCTTTCTGGCCGGCTCTGCGGGATATCTTGCCGGAATGGCGGGACGGGGATTTCCCTCACCTGCGGTTCGCATAGTCGCCGGGGCCGAGCTCCTTCCGGGGATGATCGTCTTTGCGGTGGTGTATGTTCTGTCCGTCCGTTTCGCCGGTGTGCTCACCAGCGATGACCGGGGATTCTTCCGGAATGCATTACCTGCGAAGGTCCAACGTCTCCTCTGGCTGCAATGATGTCCTCCCTCGCACAACGGGTGCGCCGGCTGTTCCGGCCCGGAGATCTCTGGAATCTGGATGTGGACCTCCGGTATATGCCGTTTGTACGAAGAATACGGCGCGAGAATCCGGAACGAATCCTCGAGGTCGGCTCCGGTCCCTTTGGAATCACTCCCTATGTGCAAAACGTGATCATCGGATGCGACGCTTCGTTCTCGGAAACGCCGGCGCCCGGGCTGATTCCCGTCATTGCCCGGAATCGGCTTCCATTCCGGGACCGGGCGTTCGACACGACGCTCTCTCTGGACACGCTCGAACATGTCCCGCGCGACGCTCGCGATGCCTTCATTGAAGAATTGCTGCGGGTGACCGATCGATTGCTGCTGATAGGTTTCCCGGAAGGGGAAGCGGCCGCACGCCACGATCTTGCGCTGGAACACTACTACGCCCGGAACAAGGGTGAAGTCCACCCGTTCTTTATTGAGCACCGGACATACGGAGTGCCTCTGCCGGGCGAGTTCGAGACCCTTGTGCGTACCGCGGCAGAGCGTCTTCACCTACGTTGCGCTGTAGCGAGGACGAACAACGTGAGTATCGGGCTTCGTGCGCTTTTCATGCGACTCCTCTGGCACACGCATCCCCTTGCATGGAAAGCATATTTCGGACTCAGCGTATTCTCCCGGATGGACTGGTTGTTCCACTGGGGGACCTGCTATCGTGCGTTGTATTCGGTGACCGTCCAGAGAACCCCGACCGGAAAGGAAGGGGAACGTCGATGAGTGTGCGGGAAGCTGACATCAACCTGGTCATCCCGAACTGGAACGGGAAGGAACATCTCGAGACGTGTTTGATGTCCGTGCGGAGACAGACACGCGAACCATCCAGGACCATTCTCGTGGACAACGGATCGACAGATGGATCCGTGGAGTTTGTCGAGCGGGCTTTCCCCTGGGTTCACTGCGTGCGGCTCGGGCATAACGCCGGGTTCGCCGTGGCGGTGAACCGGGGAATACAGGCGGGCACAGGGAAGCTTGTGGCCCTTTTGAACAATGATACAGAGCTTGAGCCGGAATGGCTGCGCCTCCTCGCCGAAGCGCTTGAGCGCGATGCGTCGGCGGGGATGGCGACATGCAAGATGCTGCGGTTCGACGACCGATCCGTCATTGACGGGGCGGGTGACGCGCTGACGAGGGCCGGCGCTCCCTTTACCCGGGGGGCAGGCGAGCCGGATGACGGCAGATATGACGCAGGTCCATATGTCTTTGGCGCGTGCGCTGGTGCAACGGTGTACCGGAGAGAACTCTTCGAGGTAGTCGGTCTCTTCGACGAGGACTTTGTCTCGTACTATGAGGATGTGGATCTGTGTTTGCGGGCAGCGCTTGCGGGATGGCGCTGCCTCTACGTTCCCGGTGCACGGTGTTACCACAAGCGCGGCGCATCCAGCGCGCACCGGCCTGCATACCCAATCCGCATGCAGGAACGAAACCTAACTGCGCTCTATGTCAAGAACTTTCCTGTCGAGGTCCTGATCCGCCGCGGGCCGGTCATTGTGGTATCCAGGATCCGGCGGACATGGCGGGCTGTTGCCGCAGGAATCGGTGCCCCGACTCTTCGTGGACTCTGGGATGGCGTGAAGCTGATCCCTCTGATGCTGTCGAAACGCCGCGCGGTACAAAAGGGACGCACGGTGCCGGCGCAGACTCTGATAGACTGGATGGGCCGTGATGTCCGCGCGTGAGATGGCATTGAGGCCGGAGGACATTTCGGCGGCGGACCTTACTACAATCGTAGCATGAATACCGTACCCGATATATCGGTCATCATTGTCAATCTGAACACGTGCGACCTGCTCAGGGCCTGCCTCACGTCACTGGAATCCGAGCGGGCAACCGCAGAAATCGAAATCCTGGTGATCGACAATGGTTCAAGGGATGGAAGCGCGGAGATGGTGCGGGAGCAGTTCCCTGACGTGGTTTTCACCGCGAACGAGCGGAATGAAGGATTTGCCCGCCCGAACAACGCCGGCATGCGGCAGGCACGAGGCAGGTATCTTCTGCTGTTGAACTCCGACACCGAAATCCGGCCCGGCGCCCTTCGCACGATGTTGAAGTTCATGGAAAGCCATCCTGAGGCAGGCGCGTGTGGACCAAAGCTGGTGTATCCCGACGGGAAGACACAGCGGTCGGTGAAGGCGTTTCCGACGCTGCTCACGCATGCGTGTGACATGCTCTTCCTGGACGTCCTGTTTCCGGGGTCCCGGCTCTTCGGGAGGGGAGAACAGCGGTACTTTGACTACACGCGTGCCGCGCCGGTGGACCATCTGATGGCAGCGGCATTCCTGGTGCGCAGGGAAACGTATGAAAGCGTGGGACCGCTCGACGAACGATTCGCCATCTACTACAATGACATGGACTGGTGCTTCCGCATGAAGGCCGTCGGCTGGCAGACCTGGTACCTTCCGGATGCCGAAGTAATTCACTACCTTGGAAAGACAGTGGGCGCCGTCAATACACGGTTCGCGCTGTTTGACATGCTCTACAACAACGTCATGTTCTTCTATCAAAAACACTACGGCCGCGGATCGGTCGTGCTCTATCGTCTTTTGCTGATCCCCGGCTTTGCCGTCCGCGCGCTCGCATGGAGTATCGGAGCGCTGCTCAGGCCCTCCGAACATGCGCGGCACATGAGAAGCTTTTCGTGGAGATCCCTCGTTCTGGGCCTGACGTTCTGGGCGCCTGCCCGGGTGAAGGAGTTGTGACCATGGACCTCAGGCGGAAACTCAAATCAGCGATCGTCGATGTGCGGAAGATGTTCCGCATGTTCAGGAAGCTGGACCGTGAAGCGATTGCCGCCCATGTCATCACGGGGAGCGGCATCGAAGTTGGCGGCCTACACAACCCGCTCAGGGTTCCGGCAGGCGTCCGCGTGCAATATGTCGACCGGATGCCTGTTGAGGAACTGCGCGTCCACTACCCGGAGCTCGCCAAGCGGGCATTGATACGGGTGGACATCGTGGACGACGGGGAGACTCTCGCAACCATTCCCGATGCTTCCCAGGACTTCGTCATCGCGAATCACTTTCTCGAGCACTGCGAGAACCCGCTCGGCGCGTTAGTAGCCCATCAGCGCGTGCTGAAACCGGGAGGAATTCTCTTCCTGTGCGTTCCGGACAAACGCCACACGTTCGACATCAGGCGCAGAACCACTCCGTACGATCACATACTCAGGGACTTCCGGGAGGGGCCCGTCTGGTCCCGTCGCGGCCACGTGCTGGACTGGGCCGAACACGTGGAGGAGGTCCGGGATCCGGAAAAGCGGGAGCGACGTGCCGATCAGCTTATCGCAGAATCATACAGCATCCACTATCACGTCTGGACTTTTGAAGGTCTCGTGGAAATGCTGCTACGCGCGAGGAATGATGCAGGCCTCGTGTTGGACTTTGAGAGCTTTCTGCTCACGGAAGGCGAGGTTGTTGTCGTCCTTCGACGGAGACCGGCGTGACGGGGCAGGATACGCCGCGGGTGAGCGTCGTCATTGTCAACTACAACGGGGCTGCTCTCCTGGACCGCTGCCTCGCCAGCATTCTGCAACAGAGCTCCCGTCCGATGGAGATCATTGTCGTCGACAATGGCTCCACCGACGAAAGCAGGAGCATGCTGGCCGCCAGGTATCCCACCGTGCATCTCCTGGCACAGGAGAAGAACCTCGGGTTCGCAGAGGGGAACAATGTGGGGGTGACCGCCGCGAGGGGAGACTATGTCGTGCTTCTGAACAATGACACGGAGGTGACGGCGGGGTGGATGGAGGGTCTGGTCGACATGCTGAGGGATCCGGCCGTGGGCGTCGTGACCTCGCGCGTCGAGACGGATGGCGTTCCCGGAGAGTTCTATGCCATGAATGGGTCCCTGAACCCTCTCGGGTACAACATCATGAGGGTGTTCGAGGACCTCTCCCTCGTGTTCTTTGCAGGGGGCGCATCGCTCATGTTCCGCCGGAAGGAAATCCCCCGGCCGTTCCTTCCGGAGTACTTCCTGTATCACGAAGATGTGTACCTCTCCTGGCGGCTGCGGTTGAGGGGACGGGAGGTCCGGATGGCACAGTCGTCGGTGGTGAAGCACCGGGGGAGTGCGAGCACGAAGAAACATACGTCCGGTCTGGTGACCTTCTACCAGGAACGCAACCGTCTGTTGAACGCACTTCTCCTGTACGAAGGCATTACCCTACTTCAACTCCTCCCTCTCTTTGTGCTGGATGCCGCCGCGAAGGTCGGGCGAAGCCTGCTCTTGAGACGAAAGTCGCTGTGGGGGATACTGAGAGCGTACGGTTGGTGTCTCGCGCACCCTTCGTGGATCGCCACCCAGCGGCGCGCGCACCAGCGTGAACGGTGCACACGAGACCGGGAAGTGATCCGGTGGATGAGCGGCCGGCTCCTGGATGGCAGCGGGGCCGGGGCCCGATTCGTGAACGCGTTCGCCCACGGCTACACCCAACTCGTCGGACTGCGTTTCTATGATTGACGTCTCCGTCATTATCGTCACCTGGAACTCCCGGGCGGACCTCGAGCGATGCTTGCCGTCCCTCAAAGCCGGCCTGCAGAAGCACACGTCAGAAGTGATCCTGGTTGACAATGCGTCGGGTGATGGGACGACCTCCCTTGCGCGGTCGATTCTGCCAGAGGCGCGCATTATTCAGAATAGTGCAAACGTGGGTTTCGCCGCTGCCAACAATCAGGCGCTGGCTTCAGCGGCCGGCCGGTATGTGTGCCTCCTCAACCCCGACACGATCGTGTACGATCACGGCCTTGATGCACTCGTGGATTTCATGGAGGGGAATCCCCGGGCGTGGGCCTCAGGGCCGGCGATGTACAACAGTGACGGCAGCGCGCAACGCACGGGGGTTCGCTTTCCATCCCTGTGGAATCTCGCCGTCGAAACGCTCTTCCTGGACAGGATCTTCCCTTCGTCGAGGATCTTCGGCGCTCACCGGGAGCTCTTCAGATCATCTGCAACCGCGCGTCCTGTCGATTACGTTCAGGGAGCTTGCCTCATGGTGAGGCGTGAAGCGGTGGAGAAAGTCGGCGGGATGGACGAGCGCTTCTTCATGTACTTCGAAGAGACGGACTGGTGTTACCGGTTCAAGGAAGCGGGGGGTGAGGTGTGGCTGGTTCCTTCTGCCGGCGTCGTCCATATTGGGGGTGGCACGACCGGGCACTTTGATGAACACCGATTGGCGTTCTATTTTGAGAGTCTCTTGCGGTTCTATGACAAACACCACGGCGCAATTCCACGGGCAGCGGTTCGTGTTCTCGTCCTCCTCCGCAGTCTCTCCCGCATACCCGTCTGGATCCTCATCGGGATCGCGAAGCCGCAACTGCGCGCCGCAGCGCGCTCATCCTGTCGAGGATACGCACGGGTGATCCGGACCGTTGTGCGGACAGGAGGCGACCGGTGAACACCCCGACCTTTTCGGTCATCATTCCCACATTCAACCGGCAAGTGTCTTTACGCGCATGCCTGCATGCGTTGGCGGAGCAGACGTTGGACCCTTCGGCATACGAGGTGATTGTGGCGATTGATGGGTCGGCAGACGGTACCGAATCAATGCTGTCGGAGTTTCACGCGCCGTTTCAACTACGGACTCTCGTGCTCGAACACCGGGGAGCCAGCCAGGCCCGAAACGCGGGAGCGGAGGCGGCGCGGGGAGAGTATCTGGCGTTCACGGAAGATGATGTGATTCCGGATCCCTATTGGCTTGCTCACGCCCACAAGCACATCATGGAAAGAACTCTCGACATCCTGGAAGGACGAACCGTGTATACCCACTCACGGTCGAACGTCCGCCGGTTTGAGCCGCATGGCATACCCTCGTACATTCCGTGCAATCTGTTTGTACGGCGACAGGTATTCCGGGCTGTGGGAGGATATGCCCCGGACTTCTTCGATGGGGAGAGCGGTCTCTATTTCCGGGAGGACTCGGATCTGGGGTTTCGTCT